>JAPPBA010000027.1 GCA_026705295.1 Candidatus Palauibacter australiensis | reverse complement strand
TCTGGGGGTTCAACGTCGAGACGCTGAACTGCGTCGGCTACGACCACAACTGGGTGCGCGGCTACACCTACGCACAGGACCACCAGCCGCTCCTCCCGAAGGGGACGGTCCTCCACATCATCGGCTACATGGACACCTCCGAGGCGAACCGGAACGTGCCGGACACGCGCAACTGGCAGGGCTCCGGGAACCGCTCGGTCGCGAACATGTTCATCGACCTCGGCATGCGCGTGGAGATGTCGGATGAACAGTTCGTGGAGGAGATGGCGATGCGCCGGCACCGGCTCGCGCTCGGCCCCAACGACCATGTCGTCGGCTGCCCGCTGTGCATGGTCATCCCCGCGAACGGGGACATGAGCTACTTCGTGGACGCCGAGTGGGCGCAGCCCGATGCCGCCATCGAGGCCGAATCTTCCGGCGCCGGCCAGACGGGATCCGGGGACGGCCGCGACCCCGGCGGGCGCCGGTAAAGATCGTCGTGCCCGCACCCGGTTCCATGCCCCGGCTCGCGCGGCCCGGGGCGCCGGCCGTGCCGCTTCTGGCGCTGATCCTCGCCGCCGCCGCGTTCCCCGCCGCGGCGGACGCCCAGACCTATGCGCGGGGTCAGAACGTGGCCCCGGCCTTCGAGGGCTGGGAACGGAACGAGGACGGGTCGTTCAACTTCCTCTTCGGCTATCTGAACCGGAACTGGCTCGAGGAGATCGACGTCCCCGTGGGCGAGGACAACATGTTCTCGCCGGGACTCGCCGACCGGGGGCAGCCGACGCACTTCCTCCCGCGCCGCAACCGCTTCGTGTTCAAGGTCCGCGTCCCCGCCGACTGGGGCGACCGGGAACTCGTGTGGACGCTCACGAGCCACGGCGTCACCGAGCACGCGTACGCGTCGCTGCGGCCCGACTACATCGTCGACAACACGGTGGTCATGTCCGAGACCGGGGCGCTCGGCGCGGGTTCCAGCAACGCCGAGATGCGGTCCAACGCACCGCCGACCATCACGCTTGAGGGGGAACGGACGCGCGAGGCGATCGTCGGCCAGCCGGTGACGGTGAGCGTCATCGTCGAGGACGACGGCCTGCTGCGGGCGTTCCGGCAGGGGCCGCCCGATCCGCCGGAGACCGCGGAGGACTCCGCGCGCGTCGACTCGATCGCGAACGCCTTCCCCAGCTTCAGCGGCCGCCAGCTCCGGCCTCCCTCGCGCGTGACGGTGCAGAAGGTGAACGGCCTCTTCATGTCGTGGTTCGTCTATCGCGGCGAAGGGGAGGTGACGTTCGACCCGCCGCAGGTGAAGGTGTGGGAGGACACCCGCACGGGCGCGAATTCCCCGTGGTCGCCGCTCTGGCGCCCCCCGGACCTGCCGGAGGACGACCGCTGGACGGTGACGGTGACTTTTCTTCAGCCCGGCACCTACATCCTCCGCGGCCGCGCCGACGATGGCGGCCTGTTCGCCGACGAGGAAATCACGATCGTGGTGCGCCCCGCCGCGAGCTGACGCGGCCCGGGAAGGCCGGTTACCGCCGTGCGTGCTCCGCGGCTTCGAGCGCCTGGAATACGTGGACGGCGGCGCAGACGATGGAGGACATCAGGTCGAGCGGCCCGCCGTCCGCGAGCCAATGGGTGATCGCATACACGAGCAAGGCGGCGTTGGCCAGCGAGACGCCGGTTGCGCGGATTCGACGCTGCAGGAGTTGGCCGAGACCCGGGACGAGAAGGCTCCCGAACCCCGCGACGGGCGGCGTCAGCTTCATGCAGCCGCGGCTCGCTTGCGCCAGTAGCGGGCGAGGCCCCACCAGGAGTCGCGCGCGCCGAACGCGTTGACGTAGGTGTCCACCGGCTCGGCCGGCATGCGCCCGCGCAGGTCCTCCTCCACCCACGCCGCGAAGGCCCGGGCCCGGGCGGGGTCGGCTGACGTGTCCGGCTCCGCCGGGTCCTCGTTCCCCAGCGACTCGCGCACGGTGCGGGCCCAGCGCGCGAGGTGGTCGCGGAGTTCGGCGAAATGGGCGGCCGGATCCTCGACCGCGCCGAAGTGGGTCGGGACGATGCGGTCGGGATCCCACGCCATGACGCGCTCCATGCTCTCGTTCCAGGCTTCAACGTCGATGTCGGGCACCGGGGTAACCGGGATCACGCCCCCCGGCGGGATGCGAATGCCGCCCACATCGCCCACCCACGCCGTCCCCCCGTCCTCCTCGAAATAGACGACGTGGTGCTTCGCGTGGCCCGGCGTGTAGGCGACGCGGAGCGTCCGGTCGCCGAGTTGCACCGTGTCTCCCTCGTCCACCTCGGTGACGGACTCCGCGGGCACCGGGAGGAACTCTCCCCACAGCGTCTCCATCAGATCGCCGTAGATGCGGCCGGCGGAGGCGAGGAGACGCTCGGGCCGGATCATGTGGATCGCCCCCACGGGGTGAACGTACACCCGCGCTTCGGGGACCCGGCGCACGATCGTCCCGGCGGCCGTGGCGTGATCGAGGTGGATGTGTGTGAGCAGGACGGCGCGCACGTCGGCGAGGCCGAGCCCGGCTTCCCCAAGCCCGGCCTCCAGCGCGGGAAGACAGGTCGTGGGTCCGGGGTCGACGAGCGCGACGCCCTCCCCGGTCTCGAGGACGCCGGTGCCGATGGCGAGATCGAAGCCCTGGAAGTGCAGGTCGACGATGGAAGTGCGAGCGTCGAGCGCGTGGATCGTCATCCGTCCTCCTCGGAGGGTCGCAGTTCGATCCAGAGTCCGCCGGCGTTTCCGAGGACGATGTTGTCGGAGACGGACTCGGGCGCGCCGCGGACGGTCAGCGACACGACCGGCGCCGAGCCGGGGTCGGCCATCCACAGGCGCGCGTCGACCACGTACACGGTCCCGCCGCGGATGCCGACGGCGCGGCCGTACAGGTGCTCCGGGTGACGGGACGGGCCGCAGTCGCGGGCCCCGAAGGCAAGCAGGAACCGGGTGAGGCGGTCCGGGTCTTCGGCCATGATCCAGACGGCCTGTAGACCCCGGGCCCCGTTGGGGTGCGCGGGCGCGCCCGACGCGGTCGACGGCTCTCGTGCGTCCGGATCGAGATCGACGAAGAACACCCCGTGCAGAGGGTGGTCCGGAGGGAAGGCCGCTCTTCGTCCCGCCCCGGAACCGACGACCTCGAGATCGGGTTCGGCGCCCCGGGCAACCGCGAGGAGTTCGTCCAGACCGTTCCCGTCGGTCCCGGCGAGAGCCAGGTAGGCCCCACCCCCGCCGTCGACGATCAGCTCCGCATAGCGCCGCACCTCGGTGGCGCCCGAAGCGTCCGGGTCACCCGAGGCGCTGACGGTCCTGAGTTCGAGCCGGGTCCCGTCGGCGAACCCGATCTCCGCCGTCTCCAGTCCGTTGGCGTCGCGCCGCCCGTCCCGGACGTGGAAGCCGAACTCGTCGCTGAGCCGTTGCGACAGGGCCTCGAGGTCGCCGACGGCGACGGGGATGTGGTCGAGGCGGAGCGAGGAACCCGGCGCCACGCATTCCGCCGGGGTTTCCTGCGCCAGCACGGTCCCCGCCGTCCCGGCCAGCACGCAGGCGCTCACGCCGAAGGTGCGCCACGCGGAGCCCGCCGTCCGGCGGTGTCCGCCCTGCTCGCCCGCTTCCGTTCCGGTCCGTCGCCATCGTCCGTGTCTCATGCGGACAAGATGTCGCGCGGACGGCGAGGTCGATAGTTTGCCCGCCATGAAACGACCTGGATCGGACGAGCACGGCGACTACTACGCCGTCTACATCGACCGCGTGCCGGACGACCGGCCGCTCATCGCCGTCCTCGACGAGGCGCCCGACGCGCTGGACGCGCTTCTCGGGGACCTCCCGGCCGAGCGCGAGAACTTCGCCTACGAACCCGGGAAGTGGACGTGCCGCGAAGTCCTGGGACACGTGATCGACGCCGAGCGGCTCTTCGCCTACCGCGCGCTCCACATCGCCCGCGCGGATTCGGCGGAGCTGCCGGGGATGGATCAGAACGAATGGGCCGCGGCCTCCAACGCGGCCGGCCGCCCCATCCCGGAGCTGCTGCGCGAGTTCCGGGCGCTGCGCGCCGCGAACGCGGCCTTCTTCGCATCGCTCGACGAGGAGACGCTCTCGCGCCGCGGCGTCGCGAGCGGCGCTGAGTGCACGGTGCGGGCGATCATCCACATCATCGCCGGGCACGAGCTTCACCACCGGGACATGCTCAGGAAGCGATACCTGGCCGTCCCTGCCACGAACTGACGCCCCACTGCGAACGCCGGAGATCGAGATGACCGAGGTTGCGTTCTTCTACCAGCGCCCCGGCTGAACGAGCTGCAAACGCACCCGTGCGGTGTTCGAAGAGACCGGCGCGACGATCGCGGAGGAACGATCCGCGACGAAGGCGCCGCTGACGGATGACGACGTGCGCGCGCTCCTGGCGACCGCCGAGCGGGTGGTCATCGCCCGGGGGAGGAGTCGGCGCGACCTGAGTCCCGAGGAGACCGAGCTCGACGCGCTGAAGGGGCGCACGGGGAAGTACCGGGCGCCGATCGTGCTGGCGGGGACAACGCTCCTGGTCGGCTTCAACGCCGAGGCGCTCGCCGAACTGTAGGGCCGGGGCCGGAATCAGCGGGCGGTCTGCACCGTGAAGCCGAAGTCGCCCCGGATCGTGTGGCCGTCCTGCGACATGGCTCGCCACATGACCTCGTAGTCGCCGTCCGCGAGCGTCTCGCTGACATCCAGCACGACGACGCTCGAGTCGTCCTCCTGGGCGGTCGCCGGCTCCAGGTCGAGGGGTTCGCCCCCTTTCGGCAGGAGACGGACGGACGTGCCGGCCATCTGCGGCGCTTCCGTGAACCACAACGTGATCGTCGGGGGGCTGATCGCGATCGTCTCATCCTTCTTCGGCGACGACTCCTTGAGGGAGAGGTGCGCGCCGACGAAGACGCCCGCCGTCGTCAATGCGGCGGTCGCCAGGACGACCGCCCGGTGTCGAATCCATCCAGTCATCAGATCTCGTCCCGATTACCGGTTCGCCGGTGTTCGATCTGCGGTCGGACGACGACGGTGCGTCCACCGCTCACC
>JAPPBA010000026.1 GCA_026705295.1 Candidatus Palauibacter australiensis | reverse complement strand
GAGACTTCCAGTGAGGTGGAACGTGTTCCCGTTCATTTCTGCATATTCAGAGTGATACACTGCCCGATGTATCATTTATGTAAACTGTTGTGAATTATGCATTTACGATGCTATATGGTCCGCGAAACGAGGTTCCGCCCGAACTCGGCGACCTTGAGGCGCTCAGCCGATTGTGGTTGAGCGGCAACGATCTGACGGGCCCGATCCCGCCCGAGATCGGCCGCCTTTCCCGGCTCATGGAGTTGTACCTCACCGGCAACGATCTGACGGGTCCGATCCCGCCGGAGATCGGTCGCCTCTCGTATCTCAGCGAGTTGGACCTGGCCCACAACGCGCTGACGGGTCCGATTCCACCGGAGATGGGCGAGCTCTCACAACTCCGGAGCCTGGAGCTGTGGTCCAACGACCTGGAGGGCCCGATCCCCGTCGAACTCGGAGATCTCCGGCGGCTCAGCGAACTGGGGCTGGAGCGAAACGCTCTGAGTGGCCCCATCCCCGCGAGCCTGGGCAACCTGAGGTTCCTCCGACGCCTCTCCCTCTCGCAGAACGATCTGTCGGGCCCGGTGCCGGAGGAGCTGACCGGTCTCGGCTGGCTGCGGGAACTGGCGGTGAACGGCAACCCGCAGCTGTCGGGCCTGCTCCCGGTGGGCCTCAAGGATCTCGCGCAGCTCACGACGCTCAACGCCGGCGGCACGGCGCTGTGCGCTCCCGCGGATCCGGACTTTCGGGCCTGGCTCCGCACGCTGCGAGCCCCGCGCATACCCCGCTGCGAGGACGACGCAGCGCCCATGTATCTCACACAAGCCGTGCAGTCGTTCGAGTTCCCGGTTCCGCTGGTGGCGGGCCGCCCGGCCCTGCTTCGCGTGTTCCTCACCGCTCTCGACGGAGAGACGGCCGGGTTCTTTCCGCCTGTGCGCGCGCGCCTCTACCAGGAGGATGCCGAGATCCACACGGTGGACATTCCGGGGTCGGCAGGTACGGTGCCGTCCCGCGTGGAAGAAGGTCGACTCGATGCGTCGGCGAATGTCGCGATCCCGGCCGAAGTCGTTCGACCGGGGCTGGAACTCGTGGTGGAAGTGGACCCGGAGGACACGCTCGGGCCCGACCCTGGAACCGCGAAGCGGATCCCGGCCACGGGCCGGCAGGCCATCGATGTGTGAGCGGTACCGCCTCTGCACCTCACGTATCTGCCAATCGTCCGCGCGTCTCGGGAGTCCGGCGAGTTTCTGAGCCGCGTCACGGGCCTGACGGCAGCCGATACGCTGTTCCGGGGGGCTCGACAGTGGCTGCCCGTCGGCGACCTCACCGTCGCACTGCACGAGGTCGTGTACACCTCGGCGCGAACGGGCGGTGAATTGCTCTCGGAGATCGAGGCGATTCGCGTATTGGAGGGTGGAACGGGCTACTACATGGGCGGGATCCCCCGGTATCTCGTGTCCGAAGTGGGGTATGCCGGCCTGGCGATGATCGGCGGGCAGGTCAGCTTCTCGCGTGTCCGCACCATTACGATCGCGCATGAACTCGGACACAACATGAGCCTCGACCACGCCCCCTGCGGAGGTGCCGGAGGCCCGGATCCCGCTTTCCCGACCAGAGACGGAACGATCGGAGTGTGGGGATTCAACCGCTACGACAGTTCACTCGTCGCTCCCGAAACATCCGACCTGATGTCCTACTGCGGACCGAAGTGGATCAGCGATTTCAGCTTCACGAAGGCGTTCGATCACCGCCTCCGGGTGGAGGGGGAGGGCGACGCGGCGGCGGCACAGGCCAACGTCGCGCGGACCCTCCTGCTGTGGGGCCGCGCCGACGCCGAGGGCGTGCCGATGCTGGAGCCGGCCTTCGTCGTCGACGCCCCGCCGACGCTTCCACGCGCCGGGGGGCCGTACACCCTCACCGGGATGAGCGCCGAGGGCGAGACATTGTTCTCGCTGAACTTCGACATGCAGGAGATGGCGGACGGGGACGGGGAGTCCGGATTCGTCTTCGCCCTTCCCGCGTCGCCGGCGTGGGCGGATCGGTTGGCGACCGTCGCGCTGGTCGGTCCCGGAGGTACGGCGACGCTGAGCGGTGCGGGCCATCCCCCGGCGGCCATCCTCCGCGACCCCCGAACGGGCCAGGTCCGCGCGATCGTGCGCGACCTAACGAGCCTCGACGGCGGCCAGGAGGGCCGCGGCGCGCTCGCCGGAGCCGCGGCGGACCCGGCCTCGCTCGCCTCCATCTTCCCGGACGCCGCCGACCTCGAGGCGCTGGTCTCCCGAGGTCTTCCTTCGGCCCGCCAGTGGAGGCGCTAGGCCGGGCTACGGGACCATCGTGCCTTGTGGGGCGGTTTGCGGCGGCTCCCGGAAAACGAGGCGTTCAGGGGGGAAGGGCGTGGCCCGCGGAGATGACGTTTCCTAACTTCAACGGTTGCGAAGAGACGTCATCCGTCGTTCTCGAAGGACGGGCGCGTGAAGACACTGAGTGCGGGTGCGGTTCTGTGGTTGTGGTTCGCCCTCATGGGGCAGCCCTCGGGGGACGGTGCATCCGGCTCCGCGCCCCTCGCCGAGCTTGACCTCGCTGCCCTCGCCGACACGGCGGACCTGACCGATGTGGTCCAGCGCTACTGCGTCCGCTGTCACAACGGGCGCCTGCTCCGCGGAAACCTCACGCTGGAGGAGTTCGTCGTAGAGGCGGCGCACGAGCGGGCGCCCACGGCGGAGAAGATGATCCGCAAGCTGCGCGCCGGGATGATGCCGCCTCCGGGCCAGCGCCGGCCGCCGCCGGACACGCTCCTCGCCCTCGTCGAAACGCTGGAGACCGTCGTCGACCGCGACGCCGCCAGGGACCGGAACCCCGGCTCCCGGCGCTTCCAGCGGCTGAACCGGGCCGAATACGAGCGCGTGATCCGCGACCTCCTCGACCTCGAGATCGACGCCAGCCGCTGGCTGCCGGCGGACACCTACCTCGGCGCCTTCGACAACATGGCGGACGCGCAGGGTCTCTCGACCACGCTGCTCGAGGCCTACCTGAGGGCCGCCACGGAGGTGAGCCGGATCGCGGTCGGCAACCCGGCCGCCCTCTCGAAGACCGCCAAGTACACGAACCCGATCGACGTCTCGCAGCACGCCTGGGACCGCATCGAGGGCGCGCCGTACGGGACGCGCGGCGGGATGGTCGTGACCCACGACTTCCCGGTGGACGGGGAGTACGTGGTCTCGCTCGAGACCCTCTTCGGGCAGGGGACCGGCTTCCAGGACGTCGACATCTCGATTGACGGGGAAGGGGTCGCCCTGCTCGGCCTCGAGCACGGCGGGCGCTCGACGGTGCCGATCCGCACGGAGCCCATCTTCGTGTCGGCGGGCCAGCGCCGGGTCGCGGCGGCGTTCGTGCGCACGATCGAGGGGCCGTACGAGGACCGCCTGAAGACGCCGGGCTGGTCCTTCGTCGGAGGCGAGGATTCGCAGGCGTGGGCGAACTACGGGATCACGGCGCTCCCCCACCTGAGCGAGCTGATGATCACGGGTCCCCGGCGCAGTTCGGGACTCTCCGAGACGGCGAGCCGCCGCAAGGTGTTCCACTGCCATCCGGGACGGAGCGAGGCGGAGGGCGCGGCGGCCGAGGCATCTGATGGGGCTCGGGCGTGCGCGGCGTCGATCGTGACCCGGCTTGCGCGGGCGGCGTACCGGCGGCCGGTGACGGAGGACGATCTCGCGGGGCCCATGGCCTTCTACGATGACGCGGCGGCCGACGAGGGGTTCGAGATCGGGGTCCGGACCGCGCTGCAGGCGATCCTCGCCAGCCCGTCCTTCATCTTCCGTCTCGAGCAGGCGCCGCCCGAGGCCGCCCCCGGCGAGAGCTACCGGATCGCGGACGTGGACCTCGCGTCGCGCCTCTCCTTCTTCCTCTGGGCGGCGAGCCCGGATGACGAACTGCTGACGCTGGCGGCGGAGGGACGGCTGTCGGAGCCGGCGGTCCTCGAAGCGCAGGTGCGGCGGATGCTGGCGGACCCGCGGGCGGAGGCGCTCTCGACGCGCTTCGCCTCGCAGTGGCTCAGGCTCCAGGACGCGGAGGACAACCAGCCCGAGCCCTATCTCTACCCGGACTTCACGGGCCAGCTTCGCGAGGATCTGGTCCGCGAGACGCAACTCTTCTTCGATCACCTCGTGCGCGAGGACCGGAGCCTGCTCGAGCTGTTCACGGCCGACTACACCTTCCTGAACGAGCGCCTCGCCGGGCACTACGGGATTCCGGGGGTCTCGGGACCCGGGTTCCGGCGGGTGAGCTATCCGGACGACAGCCGGCGCGGGGTGCTGGGGCACGGGAGCGTGCTGCTGCTCACGTCGATGTCCGCGCGCACGTCGCCGGTGCTGCGCGGGAAGTGGGTGATGGAAGTGCTCATGGGCACGCCCCCGCCGCCCCCGCCGCCCAACATCCCCGCCTTCGACGACACGGACTCCGCCCGGGAAGGGCGGCTGCTGACGACGCGCGAACGCCTGGAGATGCACGCGGCCAACCCGACGTGTCGCGCCTGCCACCGGTTCATGGATCCGATCGGGCTCGCGCTCGACAACTACGACGTGACGGGGCGGGTGCGGGTGCGCGAGAACGGGGTCGCGCTCGACACGCGGGGGACCTTCTACGACGGGTCCGACGTGAGCACGCCGGCGGAGCTTGTCGACCTCCTCATGAAGCGGCCGGTCCCGCTCGTCCGGAACTTCACGGCGCACCTGCTCGCGTACGCGGTCGGGCGCCGCGCGGAGTACTTCGACCAGCCCGGGATCCGGGCCATCGCGCGCGAAGCGGAAGCCAACGACTACCGCATGTCCTCGTTCATCCTCGGCGTCGTGAACAGCGATGCCTTCCGGCTGGCGCGTCCGGCGCCCGCGGTGGAAGAAGTGGAGGGATCATGAATTTCATCACAGGGACACACCTCTCGCGCCGCACGTTCCTGCGGGGCGCCGGCGCCAGCGTCGCGCTGCCCCTGCTCGACGCGATGGTCCCCGCGGGGCGGCTGTGGGCCGACCCGATGAAGGCGGCGGAGTTCACGCGCCTCGTCTGCATCGAGGAGTCGATGGGGGTGGCGGGTTCGAGCGACTGGGGCGACGAGCGGCACCTGTTCGCGCCGGCGGCGACGGGGCGCGACTTCGAGCTGGTGGCGGACAGCCAGCTCCGGCCGCTGGAGGCTTTCCGCGAGCACATGACGATCGTGAGCAACACGGACTGCCGGTCGGCGGAGGCGTTCCGGGCGGAGGAGATCGGCGGCGACCACGACCGCTCGACGGCGGTGTTCCTCACCCAGGCGCATCCGAAGCAGACGCAGGGGTCGGACATCTTCCTCGGCACCTCGCTCGACCAGTTGCACGCGCAGCGCTTCGGGCGGGAGAGCGTGCTTCCTTCGCTCGAACTCTGCATCGAGGGGATCGATCGCGGCGGGGGCTGCGCCTACAACTACCACTGCGCGTACACGACGTCGCTCGCATGGGCGTCGCCGAACCAGCCGCTGCCGGCGATCCGGGAGCCGCGCGTGGTGTTCGAGCGGCTGTTCGGCGCCGGGGACTCGGCCGAGGACCGCGCGGCGCGGCGCCGCACGGACCGCAGCATGATCGACTGGATCGCGACCGAGGTCGCCCGGCTCAGGAGGAGCCTGGGCGCGGCGGACCGGGTCGCGCTGGACGAATACGTCGAGCACATCCGCGAGATCGAACGGCGGATCCAGCTCGTCGAGGCGCGCAACACGAGCGGCGAGGAACGGGAGATGCCGGAGGCGCCCTCCGGGGTGCCGGACTCCTTCGAGGAGCACATGCAGCTCATGTTCGACCTGCAACTGCTCGCGCTGCAGACCGATCTGACGCGCGTCATCACCTTCAAGACCGGCTTCGACCAGTCCAACCGGACCTTCCCGGAGAGCGGGACGACGAAGTCCGTCCACGGGGCCTCGCACCACGGGAACGTCGCCGAGGACATCATGGACTTCAACAGGATCAACGCGTACCGGCTGGGGCAGGTGGCGTACTTCCTGGAGAAGATGCGGGACACGATGGAGGGCGAGGCGTCGCTGCTCGACAAGACGGCGATCGTGTGGGGGTCGCCGATGGCGGACGGGAACCTGCACAACCACCGGCGCGCGCCGCTGCTGCTCATGGGCGGGGCGAACGGCGCGCTCGAGGGTGGTCTGCACCTGCGGGCCCCGGACGGGACGCCGATGGCGAACGCCTTCGTGAGCCTCATGCGGAAGATCGGACACCCGGAGATGGCCTCCTTCGGCGACAGCGACGGGGCGCTCCCGCTTGAATTCACGGGCGAGGCGGCCTCGGGCGGGAGCGGCGCGCGATGAGAAACGGGATTGCGGCGGCGCTCCTGATTTCGGCCCTCCTTCCGGGGGGTTCGGTCGCGCAGGAGGGGGCGGACGTGAACGCAGCGCGGGGCGATGGGATGACCGCGCTGCACTTCGCCGCCGAGCGCGGCGACGCGGCCGTGGCCCGGGCGCTGATCGATGCGGGCGCGGCGGTCGACGCCGGGACGCGGATCGGCCGCTATGCGCCGCTCCACCTGGCCGCCCGCGGAGGGCACGGGCCCGTCGTCGCGCTCCTGCTCGAGGCCGGGGCCGACCCGAACGCCGCAACGACGAACAGCGGCGTGACCGCGCTGCACCTCGCCGCCGCCGCCGTGGACGGCCGCCCAGCCGTGGCCGCGCTGCTCGACCACGGCGCCGATCCGAACGCCCGGGAGGGCTCGGCGGGGCAAACCCCCCTGATGTTCGCCGCCGCCGCGAACCGCCCGGCCGCCGTCGCCGCGCTGCTCAAGGCCGGCGCCGACCCCGGCCTCACGACCGCCGTGGTCGACGTCCTGCCCAGTCTGGCGCTGGACCGGGAGGCCAACCGCCGCATGCGCGACATGATCGGCGCCCCGCGGGAAACGCTCGGCCCGTACGGGCCCGAGGTGGACCCCGAAGCCGAGTGGCCGGGCGAGCCCGCCCCGGCCCGGGTGCAGGCGGCGATCCGCGCCCAGCGCGAGTTCCTCCGCTCCGGCTTCGATGTCGGCGACGTCAGCGCCCATTCGCTGGGCCGCACGGGGCCCGACTATCCGGGCGGTCCCGACCTCATCCGTCCCCCGTACCGCGAGGTGCTCGTCGGCCGGACCGGCGGCATGACCGCGCTGCTGCACGCGGCCCGCGAGGGCCACGTCGAAGCGGCCACGGTCCTTCTCGACAGCGGCGCGGACATCGACCAGGCGAGCGCGGACGCCACGAGTCCGCTCCTCATGGCGGCGCTCAACGGGCAGTTCGACCTGGCGCTCGTCCTCATCGAGCGCGGGGCCGACCCGGATCTCGCCGCCTCGACCGACGGGGCCACGCCCCTCTTCGCCGTCCTCCAGACCCAGTGGGCGCCGAAGTCCAACTACCCGCAGCCGCGCGCGCAGGACCTGCAGGACGCTGGGCACATGGACGTGCTCCGCGCGCTGCTCGAGGCCGGAGCCGATCCCAACCCGCGCCTGAACACGCACCTGTGGTACTGGGAATACGGCCTCACGAAGATGGGCATCGACCTCACGGGGGCGACGCCGTTCTGGCGCGCGGCCTTCGCCCAGGACCTCGAGGCGATGAAGCTGCTCGTCGCGCACGGCGCCGATCCCCACATCCCCACGCGCTGGCCTGAGGTCGGGATGCGCGAGCGCCGGCAGCAGGACGGTCGGCAGCAGGAGGACTCCGCGCTGCCCTGGATCCCCGAGGGCGCGCCCAACGCGTGGCCGATCCACGCCGCCGCGGGGGGTGGGTACCTGGGCCTGGGCGCGTTCAGCGTCCGCAACCGGCCCGACCAGTTCATCCCCGTCGTGAAGTACCTGATCGAGGAACTCGGCGCGGACGTAAACCAGCGCGACTCGTGGCTCTACACGCCGATGCACTACGCCGCCTCGCGCGGCGACAACGAACTCATCGAATACCTCGTCTCGCGGGGCGGAGACGTCACGGCGATCACCCGCCTCGGACAGTCCACGGCGGACATGGCGCGCGGCGGCCGGGCCGGGTTCTTCACCCGCGTCCCGTTCCCGGAGACGGTCGACCTGCTGACGAGTCTCGGCGCGACGCTCGAGTGCCTCCACACGCACTTCCTGGACACCGGCGATTCGTGCCCCGGCGCCGGCATCGACGACCCCTGGGCCCCGGCGCGGACCACCACCGAGGAGAAAAGACGTGGCTGACGAGCGAACGAGGCGGCGCCCGCCAGGGCACCTGTTTGCGATCTGGGTCATGGCGGCCGTCGCGGCCGCCTCCTGGGCGTGCGGCGGCGAGGGCCGGGCCGCGAACACGGCGAACGGCGCCGTCGTCAAGGGCGGCGACGACCGCACGGGCCCCTACGATCCCGTGGCCGGCTGGTGGAAAGGCGCGCCCGACCATGACGACGAGTGGGGCTGGGGACAGGTGGCCGGCGTCGCCGTGGACCACGAGGACCGCATCATCGTCGTCACGCGCGGCGACTGGCCCGCCGACCGGTCGGACCCCCGCGAGGATCGGTTGCGCCGCACGAACTACATCGTCGTCGCGAACGGGAACGGCGAGATCGTGGAGCAGTGGGCCCAGTGGGACTCGCTCTTCACCCTCCCGCACCAGGTGTACATCAACCCCTACGACCCCGACCGCCACGTGTGGGTGGTCGACAGCGGCGGCGGGGCAGGGCACATGCAGATCGTCAAGTTCACGAACGACGGCAGCGAGATCGCCATGCGCCTCGGCGAGCGCGACCACCCGAAGACGCGCGAAGCCGCCCGCGCCCGATCCGACTGGGGACCGTACACCTACGGCTGGCCGTCGAAGCTGGCGTTCCTCCCGGACGGGAGCTTCCTGCTCGCCGACGGGTACTGGAACTCACGGATCATCAAGTATTCCGAAGACGGAGAGTTCATCATGCAGTGGGGCGCCCTCGGCACCGGACCCGGAGAATTCGATCTCCTGCACGGCCTCGCGGTGGATGAGGACCGGGTCTACGTCGCGGACCGCCAGAACGAGCGCCTCCAGTTGTTCACGCACGACGGCGAGTTCATCGAGGAGTGGCCGAACATCTTCGATCCCGTGAACATCTGGCTCGACGAGAACGGCGCCGTCTGGGTCCTGGACGCGAGCCTGAACCGCATCCTGAGGTACGACCGGGACGGCGTCCTGCAGGACTACTGGGGCGCCTACGGAGCAGCCGGCGCCATCGGGCGGGGGACCTGGCCCGGCGGGCTCTCGCTCCCGCACCAGATGGACATGGACGAGGACGGTAACCTGTATATCGCGTCCTACAGCGGCGGCTGGATCAACAAGTTCACCCCGAAGCCGGACGCGGACCCGGGCAGACTCCTCGGGCCGCGACTCCTGTTGACCCCGTGATGCGCAGCAGCCCCGCCCTCGCCCTCATGGCGATGGCGGCGGTCGCGTGCGTGGACCCCCCGACCGGTCCGCCGGACCCGGAGCCGCCCGAGCCGCCGCCGGTCGCCCCGCCCGAACCGCCGCCTCCACCTCCCGTCGCGGCACAGATCGTGCCCTGCGAGGGCGGCTCGGCCGCCGGGTTCCCGTGCGACCGCGTGGATCTCGCGGCGCACGTATCCGTGCCGGACCTGAGCCCGGGACGGACGCCGGCGGGATCGGCGAACCAATGGGCCGTGAACGACATCTGGGGGTGGACCGACCCGCAGACGGGCGTGGAGTACGCGCTGGTGGGCCGCCACGACGGGCTCGCCATCGTCGATCTCTCGACCCCGACCGAACCGCGCCCCATCGCCTTCATGCCCTCGGCGACCTCGCACAGCGGCTGGCGCGACATGAAGGTGTACGAGGATCACGCGTACGTCGTCGCGGACAACATCACCGGCCACGGGATGCAGGTTCTCGATCTCACCCGGCTTCGCGGACTCACCGAGTTCACGGAGTTGGGGGCGGACGCGCGCTACCGGGACGTGAGCGCGGTCCACAACATCGCGATCAACGAGGAGACGGGCTTCGCCTACGCCGTCGGCAGCAACTCCGGCGGCGAGACCTGCGGGGGCGGCCTGCACATGATCGACCTCTCGGACCCGAAGAGCCCGACGTTCGCGGGTTGCCATGCCGCGGAAGGGACCGGGTTCCGCGGCAGCGGCTACACGCACGACGTCCAGTGCGTCGTGTACCGGGGGCCGGACGCGGAGCACGCGGGCCGCGAGATCTGCATCGGTTCGAACGAGACCGTGATCGTCGTGTCCGACGTGACGGACAAGGCGAACCCGGTGACGCTGTCGACCGCGTCCTACGCCGACAGCGACTACATCCACCAGGGGTGGCTGAGCGAAGACCAGCGGTACTTCTATCAGAACGACGAAAACGACGAGAGGAACAACCGGGTCTCGCGGACGCGCCTGCTCGTGTGGGACCTCGCCGACCTCGACGATCCGGTTCTCGTGAAGGAGCACCTGGGTCCGACCGAGGCGATCGACCACAACCTCTACGTGCACGCCGGCCTGATCTATCACTCCAACTACGCGTTCGGCGTGCGCATCCTCGACATCTCGGACCCCGCGAACCCGCGCGAGGCTGGGTATTTCGACACCGTGCCCGGGCACAACGAAACGAACTTCGACGGCTCCTGGTCGACCTACCCCTGGTTCGAGAGCGGCATCTTCATCGCGTCGAGCTGGGACGAGGGCCTCTTCGTCCTCCGCCTGCAGCAGTAGCTGCGCCGCGGCAGCTGCGTCCCAGCCGCCGCGTCACAGCTTCAGCGGCCGCTTCTCGATCCTGAGCAGCCCGAGCCACGCGATGCCGGTCCACAGGGCGAAGTGATAGAGGACCAGCCCCGTCGCCCCCCAGTCCCAAGCCACCCCGGACCCGAACCCCGCGACGAGATCGTCGATGACTCCACCGGGAAAGAGGACGAACGGCAGCACGCCCCCGGTCGACTCCCCCGCCGTCCAGGTCTCTGAAGCCCTGCCCACCTCAGAGCTGGTCACCTCCACCCCCTCCACAGTCCCCGAGAGCACGAAGTACAGCATCCCGAAGAGTGCGGCCCGGCGGATGCCGAGCGCGGTGAACGCGAAGCTGATCGCGCATGCGAGCACGCCGGTGAGGCAGAGGTTCACCACCCCTCCCACTCCCGTGGGGGACCCGCCCCCGGGCGGCAGTGCCGCGACGGCGCCCGTCAGGCCGAAGATCGCGAGAGCGGCGACGGTGGCGATCTGTACGCCGGCATATCGCCGCAGGTAGAAGGAACGCAGCGGCATCGGATGCTGCGCCCACAGCATGATCGCGCCGCTCCGTTGCTCGTTCGCGACCATCCCGCCCGGCATCAGGAAGGCGAGGAGCATCGTGCCGAGGGCGAAGGCGCTCATCAACAGAGCGAAGAGGACGAACATGCCCGCTCGGCGCGCCATGGCTTCCACCTGCTCCGGGGACGGCTCGCCGCCTTCAACGTCGGACGGCGTCCCCATGATCCGCACGTTGTCCAGGGCCGTCATGTCGTAGGCGTGCGTGAAGATGACCAGGCCGACGCCGAACAGGAACACGACCAGCGCGAGCTTCCACCGGCGGCGCAACGCGTTCAGCATGGAGGCCTTGATGATGTTCATGGTCCCGTTCATGACACCGCCCCTTCCAGTCCGACGAACTCCGTCTCGAGGAACTCGCGCGTGAACCCGCCTTCCGGTGGCAGCACGATGCGGCCGCGTTTCCGGTCGATCAGGAGCACGCGGTCGCTCATCATCGCCAGTTCGCCGAGGTCGTGGCTGGCGACGAGGATCGTGGACTGGCCGCGAATCTCCTCGATCCGCCGGCGGAGACGGATGCGCTGCCCGGGGTCCAGTCCCGACTCGGGCTCATCGAGGAAGAGCAATCCGGTCGGCCGCATCAGGGCCATGGCGAGCGCCAGCCGGCGCCGCATTCCCTTGGAGAGCGCGTCGGCGGGGCCGCCGGTGTCGTAATCCACCCCGGCCAGCCGGCAGGCGCGCTCGGTGTCGGCGTCGGGACCGGCCGCGGCGGCCGCGAGCGCGAGCAGGCCGTCGCACGTCCACCCCGGCGGGAGCACCGTGTCTTCCGCCAGGTAGCCGATCCCGTGCCGCCGCCGGTAGTCCGCCGGCCCCGCGCCGGACACCGTGGCCTCGCCCTCGATCGGGGCCAGCACGCCCAGCAGCGTGCGGAAGAGCGTCGTCTTCCCCGACCCGTTGGGCCCCACCACCGCGAGCACCTCGCCCGGCACGATATCGAGCGACAGCCCCCCCAGCACCGCCCGCCCCCGCCGATACCCCACCCCCAACTCGCGAACCCTCAACTCCGCCGGTCCGTTTTCAAGGGTCATGTTCTCCTCATTCTTCTCATTCTCCCCATTCTTCTCTTCCCCCATTCTTCTCATTCCTCGGTGCTCAGTAGCGGCCGAGTCGCTCGCGGTAGGAGTGCATCTCGCGCTTCAGGACCGGGGCCAGCAGGTACAGGCCGAGCAGGTTGGGAATCGCGACCACGTAGATCACGGCGTCCGAGAGATCGATCAGCGCTCCCAGTTGCAGGCTGGCGCCCAGGACCACGAAACCGCAGAAGAACAGCTTGAAGCCGGCTTCCACGGTTCGGTTCTCGCCCGTCAGGTAGGTGAGGGACTTCAGGCCGTAATAACTCCACGAAATCATGGTGGAGAAGGCGAACAGCACGGCCGCCACCGAAAGGGGCACGGGCGACCACGAGAGCGTGCTCTCGAAGGCGGTCTTCGTCATCTCGATGCCGGTGATCCCGGTGTCGGCCAGCGACGGATCGTAGACGGTGGTGATGATGACGAGCGCCGTCATCGTGCAGATGACCACCGTGTCGATGAACGGCTCGAGCAGGCCGACGAAGCCCTCGGTGCACGGTTCGTCGGTCTGCACCGCCGAGTGCGCGATGGCGGCGGAGCCGAGGCCCGCCTCGTTCGAGAACACGGCCCGCCGGAACCCGATGATCATCACGCCGATCATGCCGCCGCCGATGCTGTCCGCCGAGAACGCCCCGTCCCAGATCTGGACGATGGCGCCGGGCAGCCGGTCGGCGTTCAGCCCGATGATGGCCAGCGCCGACAGCACGTAGAGGACCGCCATGAAGGGCACCAGCCGGGAGGTGACGCGGGCGATGCTCCTGATGCCGCCGACGGTGACCAGCGCCACCGCGCCGGCCATGAGGAGGCCGAGCAGCCAGGCCTTGTCGCTGAAGAAGCTGCCCTCGGCGCCCGTCACCTCGATCAGGATGGCGGCCGCCTGGTTGGACTGGAACATGTTGCCGATGCCGAGGCAACCCAGGACCATGGCGGCGGCGTAGAACATCCCCAGGCCGCGGCCGATCCCCGGCAGGTTCCGCAGCTCCAGCCCGTGCTGCAGGTAGTACATCGGGCCGCCGCTGACGGAGCCGTCCGGGTTGGTGCGCCGGTACTTCACCGCCAGCGTGCACTCGGCGAACTTGGTGCTCATGCCGAGCAGCCCGGCGATGATCAGCCAGAGCGTGGCCCCGGGCCCGCCCAGCGAGATCGCCACGGCCACGCCCGCGATGTTCCCGATGCCGACCGTGCCCGACACGGCGGTCGCGAGCGCCTGGAAGGGCGTCACCTCGCCCGGTTGCGAGGGATCCGTGTAGCGGCCCCGGACCAGGTCGAGCGCGTGCCTGAAGCCCCGCACGTTGATGAAGCCGAGGTAGAGGGTGAAGAACGCGCCCCCGGCGATGAGCCACGCCACGATCAGCGGCATCTCGGCCCCGCCGACCGGCACGGAAAAGAAGATGAACTCCGATACGGCGTCCGCCACCGGCCGCATGACCCTGTTGACGAACTCGTCGACACCCATGAATGGCGTCCTCAGCGAGAGTGAGGTGTCAGCCGTGGCCGCTCCCTCCACGCCGGCCGCAGGGACCGGCTATACTACATTCTCCGCGTGGCCTGCGCCCACGCCGGAGCAACGGGAGACGGGAGGCTGGACTTGCCGAAGAGAACGATGACGCCCTCCGAAGCGCTGGTGGAGACGCTGGTGGCGGAGGGCGTGACGGAGGTATTCGGGCTGGTGGGATCGGCGTTCATGGACGCCCTCGACCTGTTCCCGGATGCGGGCATCCGCTTCATCTCCGTCGCGCACGAACAGGCGGCCGCGCACGCGGCC
>JAPPBA010000025.1 GCA_026705295.1 Candidatus Palauibacter australiensis | reverse complement strand
TGTTGGAGAAGCTTTCGCGCATGCCCACGCGCACGTTCTCGACGCCGATCAGGAGGGCGAAGCTGAGGGCGATGGAGCTCACCGTGAGCGAGGTGCTGAAGGCTCGATTGCGGAGCGACTTCAGGGCGAGGTCGAACACCAGCATCAGAACACCGCCTTGTTGACGTCGGGGAGCGAGATGGTGCGGGAGAACATGCCCTCCAGCGTGCGGTCGTGGCTCACGAACACCAGCGTGGAGCCGGCGCGCTCGCACTCCTGGAAGAGCAGTTGGAGGAAGGCCTCCCGGCGATCGTAGTCGAGGGAGGAGGTCGGTTCGTCGGCGACGATGATCTCGGGCGACCCAATGAGCGCCCGGCAGGCGGCGACCCGCTGCTGCTGGCCCACCGAGAGTTCCGTCACCGGCTTCTTCAGCAGGTCGCCGATCTGGAGATGATCGGCCAGCAGCGCGGCGGTCTCCTTCACGCCCGCGCCGTCCAGCCGGGCCCGGCGTTTCGCGTCCATGCGCGCGGGGAGCGCGATGTTGTCGAGTACCGACAGGTAGGGGATGAGGTTGAACATCTGGAAGACGTAGCCGATGTGCTCAGCCCGGAAGGCGTCCCGCTGGGCGCCCGAGAGCGAGGCGAGGTCCTCGCCGAGCACCCTGACCTCGCCTTCCGTCGCTGCCAGGACCCCCGCCAGCACGCCGAGCAGCGTGGTCTTGCCGCTCCCGCTCGGACCGAAGAGGAACGCGCGCGCGCCTCGCTCGAGGGCCAGTTCGCCGATGTCCAGCACCCAGGGGCCGTCGCCGTAGCGGAAGCGCAGGCCCCGGAGGTCGATTGCAGGGCTCATCTATTGGCCTGTGAGGGGATTCGCTCCGTGCATGCAGGCGGCCGCATCGCGGATCAGGGGCCGTACGGATAGACCTGCTGACCGGCGAGGGTGAAGCCGACGTAGCCGTACACACTCTCGGTCAGCTCGATCTCGAGCACGCCCTCGACCCACACCGGATTCCACCCGTCCAACTTCGCCCGCTTGCCCTCATCCATCTCGATGTAGACGAGCTGGTTGGGCGGCGGAGGGGGCGTGTGGATGCAGGCGCCGACATAGGGAACGAGGAGGAACTCCGTGGCCGAGGACGCCCAGTCTTCGAGCGGCACCGTGAAGCCGGGGATCTTGACGAGCTTGCCTGCGAGCGCCGCCAGCTCCTCGCCCGGTTCGCCGGTCCGGTAGTTGAGGCTCGCCAGGAGGCGCCAGCCCACCTCGGTCGGCTCGTCGTCGGCCGCTGCGGCCGGCGTAACGTCGGCCGGAGGCTCCGTGACGGCCTCCGGAGGGCCGCCCGCGCCGGCAAGCGTCACCACGAGCAGCATGGCGGCGGCTGTCGAGAGAAGTCTGCGGCTGGCGTCGATCATCGGAAAACTCCGGCTGTCAAAGTCCTCGGTTCGCTCCCGCGCTCGCTCCCGCGTTGTCCTGCCGGTCATCCGCGGAAGCCGGCCGCGACAGCGTGGGATACTTGATTCCCAGTTGATCAAGATACGTGTCGAAGCGCGTCTCGTCATAGTAGTACGGCTCCAGGAGCGGACGGAACGTGTTCATGATCTCCCGGTTGAGGTCGATCGGAGGCGGGTCGTCCGGGCCGATGAAGGGAATGTACTCCACGCCCGCGGTCTGCTCCTCCCGGAAGTACGTCCAGGCCTCGTCGACCCGTTCCGGCTGCGCGAAGAGCTGTAGCGCGGTGCGGGCCATGACGCGCGCGCCGGCAACCGCGCCCTTGTGCGCGATCGGGGTGGCCATCGCCATGGCGCTCGACCAGTGGTGGCCCGGAAGCCCCGGCACGTTCGACGGGAAGCGCAGGGTCACCGTGGGCACGTTCCACGAGATGTCGCCGATGTCGTCGGACCCGCCGCTGCGGCGCGGCCCCGGCTCGCCCAGGGGCGAGAGTGCGATCGGCATCCCCGACGGGACACTTCCCACCGACTTCTGCACGGCGCTCGCGAAGTCGTGGTCGTTCTCGGTCCACTCCGGAAGCCCGACCTCCTCGATGTGTTCGTACATCGTTTCGGCCACGACCTTGTTGAAGTGGCGGGGCCAGGCGGCTCCGATGATCCGGTACGACATTTCGGTGTCGGTCATCAGCGCCGCGCCCTCCGCGATGCGGATGGCCGTGTCGAAGTTGCGCTTGATGTCCTCGTAGTCCATCTCGCGGATGAAGTACCAGACCGACGCGCTCGGCGGCACGACGTTCGGCTGGTCGCCGCCGTCGCTGATCACGTAGTGGGAGCGCTGGTCGGGTCGCAGGTGCTCGCGCCGGAAGTTCCAGGCCACGTTCATCAACTCGACCGCGTCGAGCGCGCTGCGGCCCCGCCAGGGCGCGCCCGCGCCGTGGGCGGCCTCGCCCTCGAAGGTGAACTCCACGGAGACGAGCCCGGTGCCGCTCCCCTGGCCCCAGCTCACCGCCAGGTTGCTGCCCACGTGCGTGAAGAGGGTGACGTCGATGTCCTCGAGATAGCCGTCCCGCACGTACCAGGCCTTGGAGCCCAACTGCTCCTCGGCGACGCCGGGCCAGAGCACGAGCGTCCCCTCGATGCCCTCGGCCTCCATGACGTCCTTCAGCGCGAGCGCCGCCACGACGTTCACCGCCTGCCCGGAGTTGTGGCCTTCGCCGTGGCCGGGCGCACCCGGAATCAGTGGGTCGTGATAGGCGACGCCGGGCTTCTGGTTGGCCTTCGGGATGCCATCGATGTCGGACCCGAAGGAGATGACCGGCGACCCGCTGCCCCAGCGCGCGAACCAGGCGGTCGGGATGCCCGAGGGCGCGTGCTCGACCGCGAAGCCGTTCTCTTCCAGGATCCCGGTGATGTAGGCCGAGGTCTCGATCTCCTGCTGCCCCAGTTCGGAGAAGGAGAAGATCTTGTCGACCATGACCTGGGCCAGCTTGGCGCGCTCGAGCACGCCCGCTTCCACGCGGGCCACGAGGGGCGCCAGTTCATCGTCGGGGAGGCCCTGCGCGGCCGCCGTGGCGGCGGGGGCGCTGAGCAGGGCGACCAGCGTCGCTGCCAGCGTGCGTTGACTCATCTTACCCATTCATTTTCCCTTTGAGGCACCCGGAAGGGACCGAAAGGCAATAACCCCGTAGGATAAGTGCGCGCGGCCCGCGTCGGAAAGTGGGACGTCGCCCGCCGGAAGCGGCGTTTCGGCGCCCGGCGAGACGTTCCCGCGGGAACGTCAGACGGAGCGGGTTATCGCGCCTGGAGGCTGTGGACGGTGTGCCGGCGGTGGCGGAGGGCGATGATCGCGTCGGCGGCCGCGGACGCTGCGGAGAGCGTCGTCGTGTAGGGCACGCGCCGGGAGACGGCGGCGCGGCGGATCATGTAGTCGTCGTACTGGGCGTGCTTGCCGAGCGGCGTGTTCAGGAGCAGTTGGACATCGCCCGAGACGATGCGGTCGAGGAGGTTCGGACGCCCCTCGTGCACCTTGAGGATGCGCTCGCACGGCACGCCGCGGCCGCGCAGATACCGGGCCGTCCCCTCCGTGGCGAAGATCGTGAAGCCCAGTTCGTGGAAGCGGCGCGCGATCGGGACCATGTTCGGCTTGTCCTGGTCGTGTACCGTGATCGCGACGGCCCCCTCCGTCGGCAGCCCCTGGTAGACGGAGATCTGGGACTTCGCGAAGGCGAGCCCGAAGCTGTCCGCGTATCCCATGACCTCGCCCGTGGACCGCATCTCCGGGCCGAGCACGGTGTCCGCGTCCGGGATCTTGTCGAAGGGGAGCACGGCTTCCTTCACGGACACCTGGTGCGGGACGAGTTCGTCCCCGAGTCCGAGGTCGGCGAGCTTCACGCCGGCCAGCACCCGCGCGGCCACGCGCGCGAGCGGGACCCCGGTCGCCTTGCTCACGAACGGCACCGTGCGGCTCGCGCGCGGATTGACCTCGAGCACGTAGACCGTCTTCTCGTGCACGGCGAACTGCACGTTGATGAGGCCCCGGACGTCCAGCGCGATCGCGAAGTCCCGCGTGAAGCGGCGCATGGCCTCCATGTCGACGTCGCGCAGGAGGTAGGGCGGCAGGACGCAGGCGGAGTCGCCGGAGTGGACGCCGGCGTCCTCGATGTGCTGCATGATGCCGCCAATGAGGACCGTCTCCCCGTCGCACACCGCGTCGACATCCGCCTCGAAAGCGTCCTCGAGGAACCGGTCCAGGAGCACGGGATGTTCGGGAGAGGCCTGCACCGCGCGCGCGAAGTACTCCCGCAGCGAGACCGGGTCGTAGACGATCTCCATGGCGCGGCCGCCGAGCACGTAGCTGGGGCGGACGAGGACGGGGTACCCGATGTCCTCCGCGATCTCCAGCGCCTCTTCGATGCTCGTCGCGGTGCCGCCGGGCGGCATCGGCACGCCGAGTTCGCGGCAGAGTTCGTCGAAGCGGCGGCGGTCCTCGGTGCGGTCGATCGACTCGACGCTCGTCCCGAGGATGGGGACGCCGAGTTGCTCGAGCTTGCGCGCGATCGTCAGCGGCGTCTGTCCCCCGAACTGGACGATGACGCCCTCCGGCTTCTCCTGCTCGACGATGGCGAGCACGTCCTCCACCGTGAGCGGCTCGAAGTAGAGCTTGTTCGAGATGTCGAAGTCGGTGGAGACGGTCTCGGGATTCGAGTTGATCATGATCGTCTCGAACCCCTCGTCGCGGAGCGCTAGCGAGGCGGAGACGCAGCAGTAGTCGAACTCGATGCCTTGTCCGATGCGGTTGGGGCCGCTGCCGAGGATGATGATCTTCCGCCGGTCCGAACGCTCGGATTCGTTCTCGTCCTCGTAGGTCGAGTAGAGGTACGGCGTGGCGGCCGGGAACTCGCCCGCGCAGGTGTCCACCGTCTTGTAGACGGGACGGTGCCCCGCGGCCTGGCGCACCTCCCGCACCTCGGCCTCCGGGATGCCGCGCAACTGTCCCATCTCCGCGTCGCCGAAGCCGATTCGCTTCAGCCGTTCGACGTCCGCGGGCGTGGCCTCCGCGGCGGCCGCGAACGCTTGGCCCTCGCGCACGAGTTCCTCGAGCTGGGAGAGGAACCAGGGGTCGATCCCGGTGATCCGGTTGATCTCGTCCACGGAGAGGCCCGCCTGGAAGGCGCGGTAAAGCTGGAAGGGGCGCTCGGGCGTCGCGGTGCGGATCGCGGCCCGTACCGTGTCCACGGCGTCGTCCTCGAGGCGGTCCGCGTCCGGGTCCTGGTCGGGCAGCCACCCCGACCGCCCGTTCTCGAGCGCGCGGAAGCCCTTCAACCACGCCTGCTGGAAGGTGCGGCCGATCGCCATCACCTCGCCCACGGCCTTCATCTGCACGCCGAGCGTGGCGTCCGCCTTTGGGAACTTCTCGAACGCGAAGCGCGGGATCTTGACGACCATGTAGTCGAGGACCGGCTCGAAGCAGGAGGGCGTCACCTGGGTGATCGCGTTCGGGATCTCGTCGAGGCGGTAGCCGACCGCGAGCTTGGCGCCGATGCGCGCGATGGGGAACCCGGTCGCCTTCGATGCGAGGGCCGAACTCCGGGACACGCGCGGGTTCATCTCGATGACGAGCATCTGGCCCGTGGTCGGGTGCACGGCGAACTGGATGTTGCAGCCGCCCGCGTCCACCCCGATCTCCCGGATGCAGGCAATGGCCGCGTCCCGCATGGCCTGGTACTCGCGGTCGGAGAGGGTGAGCGCCGGCGCGACCGTGATCGAGTCGCCCGTGTGCACGCCCATGGCGTCGAAGTTCTCGATCGAGCAGACGATGACGACGTTGTCCGCCCGGTCCCGCATCACCTCGAGTTCGAACTCCTTCCAGCCGATGATGCTGCGGTCGATGAGGACTTCTCCGATCGGCGACGAGCGGATGCCGGAGCGGACGAGGTCCTCGAACTCCTCGCGGTTGTAGGCGGTGCTGCCGCCGGTGCCGCCGAGGGTGAAGGACGGCCGGATGATGGCGGGGAATCCGGTGTCCTCGACCAGCGTGAGCGCCTCGTCGAGCGAGCGGGCGAACCCTCCCGCCGGCAGTTCGAGCCCGATGCGCTGCATGGCTTCGGCGAACTGCTCGCGGTCCTCGGCGAGCTGAATCGCCCGGACGTCGGCACCGATCAGCTCCACGCCGTGCTCGTCGAGCACGCCGCGTTCGGCGAGTTCGAGCGCGACGTTGAGCGCCGTCTGGCCGCCCATGGTGGGGATGAGCGCGTCGGGCTTCTCCGCCTCGATGACCCGCGCGACCCAGTCGGCCGTCAGCGGCTCGATGTAGGTCGCGTCGGCGATGTCCGGGTCCGTCATGATCGTGGCGGGATTCGAGTTCACGAGGATGACTCGGTATCCCTCCTCGCGGAGCGCCCGGCAGGCCTGCGTCCCGGAGTAGTCGAACTCGCAGGCCTGGCCGATCACGATCGGGCCGGAGCCTATGAGAAGAATCGAGGAGATGTCGTCGCGGCGTGGCATCGGGCGCGCAAGCTATTCGGTCAGACGGCGGATCGCAGCCCCCGGCAGCGCAGCCGCCGGAGGTGGGGAGAAGCGCGCGGCTACCGCATGAGAAGCGAGATTTCGCGCAGGACCCAGACGGGGGTGGGGCGCCCGTCGCGGAGGGCGGGGGAGAAGAGCAGCGCGCGGGCCGCGCGCACGGCCGCCGCGTCGAACGCCTGGTCGCCGGATGAGACCTGGACCGCGGTCGCCTCGACCCTTCCGTCGGTTCGTACGAGGAGCCAGATGGATGCCGCGATGTCCGGGTCGAGTCCCTCGGCGCGGATCACCGGGAGCAGGGTCGTCGCGAGCGCGGCCTCGGCATCGGTGTCCCACACGAGGCGGGGCGCCTCGTCGACGGCGACGTATGCGGGCCCCGATTCGCGGAGTTCCGCCAACTCCGCGGCGACCGCGGCCCGGGCCGTCTCGATGGCGGCCAGCGAGTCGCGGCGGGCGGCGGCGATCAGCGAGTCGCGCCGGGCCGCCTCCAGCGAGTCCCGGAGCGCGGCGGCCCGCTCCGCCGCGAGGATGGAGTCCCGGCGCGCGGCCGCGGCCCGCTCGGCCCTCGCGATCGAGTCCCGCCGTGCCGCTTCCCGCTCGGCCCTCGCGATCGAATCCTGCCGCGCGGCCTCGCGCTCGGCCCTCGCGATCGAGTCCTGCCGCGCGGCCTCCGCGATCGAATCCCGTTGCGCGGCGCTCACGGCCGCCGAGTCGCCGCCGACCGGCTCGGGCGGGCGCATCGCGCGCGGGATGGGGAGGAAGCACGACCCGGCCCCCAGCGCGGCCAGCGTCACCAGCAGGGTCCGTCCCCCGCGGCGCCTTCTCCTCAGCTCTCTCCGCCTCGCTTGGCGCCTTCCTTGCGCCAGGCGATCGACGCGAGGACGGCGAGTCCTCCCCAGACGAATCCGAGGATGAGGATCATCATGATGATCGTCGTCGTGGTCATGCTCGGGTACCTCCCGGGCCGTTCAGGCCGAGATCTTCCGCCGCAAGCTGCATGGCGGCGATGACGAAGGCGATGTGCTCGCCCATGTCTTCGCCCAGTTCAGCGCAGTTCTCCAGCATTTCGTCGCGGCTGATCGCGGCGGCGAACGCCTTGTCCTTCATCTTCTTTCTCACCGACCGGGTCTTCATGCCGGCGAGCCGCGTGGGCCGCACCAGCGCGCAGGCGGTGATGAAGCCGGTGAGTTCGTCCACGGCCCGGAGCGTCTTCGACATCCGCGTCGTCGCTTCGACCTCCGTGTAGTCCGCGTGCGCCATGATCGTCTCGAGGACGTCCTCGTCCACCCCCTTGTCGCGGAGGATGGCGACCCCGGTCGAGGGATGCTCCGAATCGGACGCGTGGTCGTGGTTGGGCCAGCGCTCGTAGTCGAAGTCGTGCAGCAGCCCCGCCACGCCCCAGCGGTCTTCGTCCTCGCCGTACTTCCTCGCGTAGGCGCGCATGGCCGCCTCCACCGCCAGCATGTGACGCCGAAGTCCCGGACTCTCGGTGTATTCGTGGACGATCGCGAGCGCTTCATCCCGTGTCGGGAGCATCCGTCGTCACTCTCCTTCGGTGGTGTTGCCGGCCGCGTTGCCGGCCGCGTCGCCATCCGCGCCGCCGGCCGTCTCGTGCAGCGCGTCCAGAAAGCGGCGGGGGTCGCTCTGGCTGACGAGGAGCGAGTACCCGTCGAGCGTCGGAATGTACACCACCCGCCGCCGGTCCGTGAGGTAGAGGAGCGCCTTCTCGCCGCCGCGGAGCCGGAACCATCCCGCCGAGTAGCCTCCGAGCGCCGTCCCCATCGTGCGCCGGCGGGGGACGAGGTCGGGTTCGCCGCGCAGGTCCACGATCCGGGCGTCGTCGAGCTCGAGCCGGTCGAGGGGGATCGTCCGGCCCCACAGGTCTCCCACCAGCTTCAGCCCCGCCGGCGACACCTCGGCGCGGCTGTTACGCGTGGACCAGGCCGCCCAGCCCAGCATGAGCGTCACGCCGATGAGGACGACGATGATGATGATGAAGAACCACAGGATGCCGCGCCCGGAGGCCGGCGGAATCGGAAATACCTGCATGGTCGTGTGCCTCGCTGTGTGCCTCGCTGTGTGTCTTGCTACGTGCCTCGCACGTTGGAATCGAGAAGGGCGGCCCGCTTCAGCGCGTCCCGGCCGAAGCGGTCCGCCACGGAGTCCATCGTCTTCGCCAGCTCGCGCCGGGCGGCGCCGTCGCCCGCGGCGGGATCCTCGTCGTCCAGCAGCCCGAGCTGCTCGCCCTCGCCGTGGTCGAAGCCGGAGAGGCTGACCCCGATGAGCCGGACGAGGCGGCGGGGATCGTCGGCCTCCCGGAACAGCTCCCGCGCGACGGGCCAGATGGCTTCCGTCATGTCCGCCGGCCGTTCGAGCGTCCGCTGCCTGGTGTGGGTCTCGAAGCCGTCCCAGCGCAGCTTCAACTGCACCGTGCGCCCCGCGATCCCCTTCTTGCGCAGCGACCGCCCGACCCCCTCGCAGAGGGCGAGCAGCGTGCGCTCCACCCGGGCGCGGTCCTCGACGTCCTGCGGGAAGGTCACCTCCTTGCCGAGCGACTTTCTCCCCGGCCGCGGGTCGACCCTCCGCACGTCGAGGCCGTTCGCGAGTTCGTGCAGACGCCGCCCCAGCTTGCGGCCCAGCGACGCCTCGAGGAACTCGGGCTTGTTGCGCGCCACGTCCCCGATCGTCCTGAAGCCGAGCCGGGCGAGCCGGGCCTGGACCTTCGGCCCCGCCCCCCAGAGCCGGGCAACGGAGAGCGGCGCCAGGAACTCGCGTTCGGTCCCCGGCGGCACGACGACGAGCGCGTCCGGCTTCCTGAGGTCGCTCGCAACCTTCGCCACGTACTTGTTCGAGGCGACGCCGACGGAGGCGGTGAGCCGCTCCTCCTCGGCGATCCGCTGCCGGATGCGGGTCGCGATCTCCGGTCCCGTTCCGAACAGCCGCCGGCTCGCCGTCACGTCGAGGAAGGCCTCGTCCAGCGAGAGCGTCTCCACCTGGTCGGTGAAGGAGCGGAAGATGTCGAAGATCCGCCCGGAGATCTCCGCGTAGAAGGCGATGCGCGGACGCACGTAGACGCCGTCGGGGCAGCGGCGCCACGCCTGCGAGATCGGCATCGCGGAGTGGATCCCGTAGCGCCGGGCCTCGTAGTTCGCCGTCGAGACGACGCCCCGGCCGCGCCCCTTGCGCGGGGCGGAGCCGATGATGACCGGCTTGCCGCGCAGCGACGGGTCCTCGCGCACCTCCACCGCGGCATAGAACGCGTCCATGTCCACGTGGAGGATCGTCCGCGGCCGCGTCTCAGGCTGCGGCATGCTCTCCCGCGCCTCCCTGCGCGTCCCTCTCGTCCAGGATCCGGCGGGCCCGCCCCGGGGCGTCGCTCACGAGGCCGTCGACGCCCCAGTCCAACAGGCGCCGCATGTCATCGGGGTGGTTCACGGTCCACACGAAGACGCCCATCCCGTCGGCGTGGGCGCGCCGCACGAAGCGCGGCGTGACGATGCGCAGCGCGCCCTGCCGTTCGGGCAGCATGGCGGCCGCGCAACCGGCGGGGGCGAAGCGGCGGCCGAGGCCGACCTTGCCGAACAGGACGTACGCGCGGAGTTCGTCCTGGTAGGCGCAGTGCCAGCGCGCGTGCCGGCTCGCGGGCTCCACTTCCCCGCGCTCGAAGCCGCCGACCAGGATCCGCTCCCGGTCCGCGCGATTCCCGCTCCGCTGCAGCCAGGCGCCCAGTTCGTGCCCTGCCGCCGCCGACTTGATCTCCGCGATCACGGGCAGGTCGCCCACCGCTTCGAGCACCTCTTCGAGGGTAGGGATGCCGACGCCCGTCTCCCGGAAGGGGAAGGTCTTCCCGTGATCCGTCGTGAAGCGGTACCCGGCGTCGAAGGCGCGCAGTTCGTCTCGGGTCAGCGCCTCGACGTCCCCCGTCCCTTCCGTGGTGCGGGGGAGGCTCGGATCGTGGATGACCATGAGGCGGCCGTCCGCGCTCCGGTGCAGGTCGAGTTCCACCGCGTCGGCCCCCACGCGCACCGCGTGCTCGAAGGAAGGGAGCGTGTTCTCCGGCGCGAACGCCGCCGCCCCGCGGTGGCCGATGACCCGCAGCGGCGACCCGGGACCGAACAGATCGTCGGGCAGCACCGGCGGCTCAGGAATCCACGCGCCGTGCCTGGGCCCGTCCGAGGCCGATGGAGAGGACGATCCACATCCCTGCCAGCGGCGCCGTGGACATCGCCACCCAGGCCAGCGTGAGGCCGAGCATCGCGAACAGGCTGTCGATCCCGGCGCCCGCGAGGTCGCCGCCACGGTACAGGAAGACGTCGACGATCGGCTTCCCCTTGTACTTCTCCGCGGGCGGCACGACCGAGAACAGCGTTTCCCGCGAGGGCCGCGAAATCGCGTACCGCGTCGCGCGGTGGACGGCCTGGAAGATCATCATCACCCCGTAGATCGGCCACACGGCGAGCACGACGAACCCGAGCACGGTGACGAGCGGCAGGATGGCCAGCGTCCACCCGACGCCCAGCTTCCGGATCAGGTGGGTCGTGACGAAGATCTGCGTGAGCAGGGTTCCGAACTGCGCCAGCGAGTCGAAGTCGGCGAAGCTCCCGACCCGCTGGCTGAACGTGTCCGTGGCCTCGAGGATGACGTTCGCCTGGGTGAAGTAGATCAGGGTGTTCGAGATCGCCATGAACACGACCCAGAGGCCGACGCCGAGCAGGTAAGGCGAGGTGAACACGGCGCGCAGCCCTTCCAGCGCCCCGCCACCGATGCGCGTGCCGCCCTCGCCTCGCCGCCGGGGTCCGGACTCCGCCGCGCCGCCGTCCGCCGCTGTCGGTCCGCCGTCCGAGGCCGCTCCGAGCCGGGACAGGTCCGACGCCCCGGCCCTCCGGTCGAGGATCAGCATGACGGCGATCGCGAGCGCGAAGCAGCCGGCCCCGATCAGCATGAGGCCGGCGGGCAGGTAGGGACTCTCGGTGAGTCCGCTGACGAAGCTCGCGCCGCGCCCCCCGATGAGCGCCCCGAGGGTGCCCCCGATCCCGATGAAGGGGAACATCCTCTTCCCTTGGTCGACGTCGAACACGTCGACCATGAAGGCCCAGAATACGCTGGTCGAGAAGAGGTTGATGACGCTCAGCCACACGTAGAAGGTGTAGCCCACGCCGCGCGCGAGGCCGGTCTCCGCGTCGGTGCCGATGAGGCCGCCGCCCGCCCGCACATCCTGGATCAGAAGCGTCGCGAAGCCGATCAGGCAGGCGATGACGAACAGGTACGCGATCGGGATGAAGCGCCGCCGGTTCGTCCGCGCGACGACGCCCCCGAAGACGAGGACCGCGAACAGGGAGGCCACCGAAGTCAAGGCGAAGAGCCAGCGCAGGTCGTCCATCCCGCGGGCCACGCCCATCGCCTCGCGCACGGGACGGAGGAAGAAGTAGCCGCAGAGGACGAGGAAGAAGAAGAGCGCGGACAACACCGCGAGGCTGAATTCGCCCCGCCGCATGTTGAGGATCCGCCGGGCGGCGCCGACGACAAGTTGCAGGAAGCTGGCCACGTTCGCTCTCACCGTTAGGTTCCGTGATCCTCTGAAGAGAATCCCTTTTTCCATCGACCGGCAAGCAGAGCCACGATGAAGCGCCACCCCGGAGCCTCCCCCGGATGACCCCGCCCCCGGAGAGCGAGCCGCGCACGTTCGCCGCACGGCTGACGGGCGCCCGACCGGAAGAGGCCGGGCTCGTGCTCCTGTCGGCCCTCTACTTCTTCTTCATCCTGTCGGCGTACTACGTGATCCGGCCCATCCGCGAGGAGATGGCGGTCGCGGGCGGGGTCGAGAACATCCCCTGGCTGTTCACCGGCACCCTGGCGGCGATGCTCCTCGTGCACCCGATCTTCGCCGCGGTCGTGTCACGGTGGACCCGCCGGCGGTTCGTGACGCTCACGTACCGCTTCTTCATGCTGAACCTGCTCGTCTACTTCGTGCTGCTGAGGGTCGTGACCGACGGCCCCGCCGCGGTGTGGATCGGCCGGACCTTCTTCGTCTGGATCAGCGTCTTCAACCTGTTCGTGGTCTCCGTCTTCTGGTCGTTCATGACGGACATCTTCCGCGAGCGCCAGAGCCGCCGCCTGTTCGGCCTCATTGGCGTCGGCGGCACCGTGGGGGGGATCGTGGGGTCCGCGATCACGGCCTTCCTCGTCGGGTTCCTGTCGCCCGCGACGCTCCTCCTGTTCTCGGTGCTGCTGCTCGAGGGCGCGGTCGCCTGCCTCAAGGCGCTCGATTCGCGCTGCGCGGCCTCCCCGGTCGCGGCCGAGGGTTCGGGGGCCGGGGGTTCGGCGGATAAGGGTTCGGCGGATAAGGGTTCGGTGGGCGAGGTGATCGGGGGGTCGGCGCTGGAGGGGATCCGGCGGGTGCTGGCGTCGCCCTACCTGCTCGGGATCGGGGCCTTCATGCTGCTGTTCACGATCGGTTCGACCTTCCTCTACAACATCCAGGCGGACATCGTCTCGCGTACCTTCGCGACGGGCGCGGAGCGGACCTCGGTCTTCGCGCGCATCGACCTTTCGGTGAACATCCTCACGCTCTGCACCCAGCTCTTCCTGACGGGCCGCATCCTGAAGTGGCTCGGCGTGCGCCTGGCCCTCGGGATCCTGCCCGTGCTCAGCGTCCTCGGCTTCCTGGCGCTGGGAGCGGCGCCGGTGTTCGCGGTGTTCGTCGTGTTCCAGGTGCTGCGGAGGGCGGGGAACTTCGCGCTCGCGGTGCCGACGAGGGAGGTGCTCTACACCGTCCTTCCGCGCCGGGACAAGTACAAGGCGAAGAACTTCAACGACCTCTTCGTCTACCGGGCGGGCGACCAGATCGGGGTGTGGTCCTTCGCCGGACTGCGCGCGCTGGGGCTGGGGAGCTCCGCGCTCGCGCTGACCATGGTCCCGCTTGCCGGGCTGTGGCTGCTGATCGCGCTGTGGCTGGGAAGGAAACAGGCGGTCCTGGCTAGAGGGCGCACAGCTCCACGGCTTCGCGCAGCGAGTGCAGGGGGTCGCCGCTCCGGGGGATGAACTCGTGGGCCATGAAGCCCTCGAAGCCCGCGTCCGCGATCGCCTGAACGATCGGGGGATAGTTCAGTTCCTGCGTGTCGTCGATCTCGGCCCGCCCGGGGACGCCGCCGGTGTGGTAGTGGCCGATCCAGGGGCTCGCATCCGTGAGCGTGCGGATGATGTCGCCCTCCATGATCTGCATGTGATAGATGTCGTAGAGGATCTTCACGCGGGGTGAGTCGACGGCCCGGATGATCTCGAGCGCGTAGTCCATGCGGTCGCCGATGTAGTCGACGTGTCCGCCGGATTTCGAGTTGAGGACCTCGACGAGGATCGTGACACCCTCGGACTCGGCGATGGGAGCGCACGCCTCGAGGCAGGCGATGGAGTTCTCGATCCCGACGCCGTCCTCCATCCCGCGGCGGTTGCCGAAGAAGCAGATGACGTTGGGGACCGCGACGCGCGCGGCGTGCGGGATGTGGCGCTCGAAGGCCCCGATGATGCCGGCGTGGTTCTTCGCCTCGTTGAGGCCGTCCTCGATCGTCCCGGCCGCCACGTCGCCGCACGAGACCGTGAGACCGTGGTCGTGGGCGACCGGCCATTCCTCGACCGTGAGCAGGTCCATCGCGGTGAGACCGATGTCGGCCACGCCCCGGCAGAAGGGGACGAGGGGAATCTCCTCGAAGCACCAGCGCGCCACGGACTGCGTGATGGCGTTGGCGGACCGGCGGGCGCCCGGTGCACCGCGACCCGACGCTCGGGCCCCGCCGGCGAGCGCCGCCGCGGAGTTCGCCCTGCCGCCGACAAGCAGACCGAGCGAGGCGGCGCCGGTCGCGCGCAGGGCGTCCCGGCGGCTGACCGGTTTCCGGTCCCGGGGCGGGGCCGGATCAGCCATCGAGCGCGTCGAGGTGCTCGTAGCTCGCGCGCACCGACCCCATCGGATCGCCCGGCTGGTCGTGCTCGACGAAGTAGTGGATGAGCCCCGCCTCGTCCGAGCGCTCGAAGATCGCCGCGAAGTCGATGACGCCCGCGCCCACGTCCGCCATCTCGCCATCCTCCGTGCGGTCCTTCACGTGGCAGAGTTCGAAGCGACCGGGATACCGGCTGAAGTAGTCGAACGGATCGGCGCCCGCGTGCACGAGCCAGTAGAAGTCGACCTCGTAGGTGACGAGTTCGGGGTCCGTGTTCTCGATCATGACGTCGAAGAGACGAACGCCGTCCACCTCCTCGAGTTCGAAGTCGTGGTTGTGGTAGCCGAAGACGAGCCCGGCCTCGCGGCAGCGCGCCCCGAGCGCGTTGAACTCGTCCGCGAGCCGGCGGTATCCATCGACGAGGGCCGATCCCGTGGCGCCGTCGTTGCCCGGCCGCTCGGAACCCCCGAGGTAGGGGACGACGAGGTACTGGTGTCCGATCTCGGCCGCCGCGTCGGCGGCCTCATCCAAGCTCGACCGGAGTTCTTCGAGCGACAGGTGAGCCGCGGGGGCGGTGAGGCCTTCCGCTTCGAGCGCGGTCCGGATCTCGGCCGGGGAGCGGCCGAAGTAGCCGGCGAACTCCACCTCGCCGTAGCCGATGCGGGCGACGGACGCCAGCGTCCGCTCGACATCGCGCGCCATCAGCGAGCGCACCGTGTAGAGTTGGAGCCCCCAGGCCTCGGGGAGCGTCCGGGCATCGGGGAGGGTCCGGGCCAGAGTCCGGGCCGCGGCGGGCGCCGCACGTCCGGCGCCGGCGAGGAGCAGGCCGGCGCCGAGCGAGTTCTGCACGAATCTTCGTCTGTCCATGCGCGCAATATGTCGCGCGCCCCGGCCGCCGTCGAACCGCGGGGCTTTTGCCGCGGGCCGCCGGGCCTATTATGCGGGGCGCGGCGGCGCCTCCGCCGTCCGCGCGCGTCGATGCCGGCCGGGAGGACCGACTGTGAGACGGCGCAGGGCTCTCGAGATCATCGGTGTGGCAGCGGGCGCACCGCTGCTGGCGCCGGGGAGCGCAGTGGCCGAGGCCCTGGCGCTCGGCCAGCGCATCCGGTCGGTGGCCGGCCCGGTCGGCGGCGCGCCGCCCGCGACGCTCACGCCCGCGCAGGCGCGGACGGTGACGGCGCTCGCCGAGGTCATCATCCCCCCGACGGACACGCCCGGCGCGAGCGAGGCGGGCGTTACCGCATTCGTCGATGCCCTCCTGACCGGTTGGCTGGACGCGTCGGACCGCGACCGTTTCCTCGCCGGCCTGGACGCCGTGGACCCCATCGCCCGGGCAGCCCACGGCGCCGACTTCGCCGACTGCACGGAGGCTCAGCAGACCGACCTCGTGGCGCGGCTGGACGAGGACCTCGACCGCCGCCGCCGCGATCCCGGGATCGACGAGAGGCAGACCTTCTTCTACGACATGAAGCGCTTCACGCTCGCCGGCTACTTCACCTCGCGCCCCGGCCTGCGCTCGCTGGGATACCGGATCATCCCCGGCGCCTTCGAGGGGTGCGTCATCCTCGACCAGTACGGCGCCGGCGAGGGCCGCCCCGGCGGACAGCGCAGCCAGCAAAGCCGTTCCGGAGGGCAGCAGTGAGTGGCCGGGCCGCCCCGGCGGTTCCCCGCCGGCAGGAGGTGTGGGACGCGATCGTCGTCGGCTCGGGGATCACCGGCGGCTGGGCCGCGAAGGAACTCACCGAACTCGGCCTCCGCACGCTCGTGCTCGAGGCGGGGCCCATGATCATCCCGGAGCGGGACTACACCGAGCACGTGCCGCCGTACCGCATGCCGTACCGCGGCTGGAACGACCGCAAGGCGCTCGCCGCCGAGCAGCCCGTGCAGCGCGAGTGCTATGCCTGCGACGAGATGGGCCGGCAGTTCTTCGTCAACGACATCGAGAACCCCTAC
>JAPPBA010000024.1 GCA_026705295.1 Candidatus Palauibacter australiensis | reverse complement strand
TGTCGTCGGGGCCCGTCGACCAGCCCAGCACCACGTCCGAGTCCGCCGCCTGCGAGAGCCGGGCCGTGAACTCCACCGCCGTGCCCTCCAGCGCCGAGCCGCCCTCGAGCGTCACCGCGATGGCCGGCGTCGGCGGCGGCGGTGGAGGCGGGGGCGGGGGAGCGGGAGCGGTGGGCGCGGTCACCGTGAAGCCGAAGTCCGGCACCTCGGCGCCCGACGCCGTACGCAGCGGAGCGGAGCCCTTCGTGTAGCTCAGGACCGCCTCCCGGCCCGCGGGTACCGGCGGCGCGACCGTCAGGTCCACCGCCGAGCCACGGATCGCCACCGCGGTCACCCGGTGGTGGTTGTCGCCCTGCGGGGGCGCCGTCGCTTCCGGGCCGCCGGAATCCTCCGCCACCGCGGACGAGGCCGGCGCCAGCGTCACCGTGAAGTCGCCCGGATCGGGCACCGACGTGGCGTCCAGCGCCTCGGCGAACTCCAGCGTCACCGTCGCCCCGTCGGCCGACACCGCCCCGTTCGTCGGAGGGTCCGCCGCCGGCGTCCTCGTCGTGGCGCCGCCGGAGGGCGACCACGGGCTCTCCCCGTCCCCCTGGCCACGCACCTGCACCACGTACGCCGTGTTCTGCGCCAGGCCCGAGAGCACCGCAGAGGTCGACGCGCCCGGGTTCGGCGGGCCGTTCGACTCGCCCTCCTCGATCCAGTCGGACGGGTTCGTCGGGTCCGCACTCCCCGCGTAGTAGCGCAGGTCGTAGTCCTGGATCACCGCCGCGGAGCCCAGGTCCGACGGCGCGCTCCACGTCACCGTCAGGCTCGTCGCCGACGCCGGCGTCACCGTCGGCGCCCCCGGAGCCGATGGCGGCGACGTCGTGGAGGGCGCACGGGTCACCCGGATCGTCAGCAGGTGGTCCGCCGAAAGCGTGCCGTCCGATGCCGTCACCGTCACCGCGTAGCTCGGCTTCGCCTCGAGGTTCAGCGTCGCACCCGCCGCCACCGTGATCTGGCCCGTGTTCGCGTCGATCGCGAACGACGCGTGGTCCGTGCCCCCGCTCGCCGTGCTCGTCAGCGTGTACGTCAGCGGGTCGTTGTTCGGGTCCGTCGCCGTCACCGTCCCCACCAGCGTGCCCGCGGCGCTGTTCTCCCGCACCGACAGCTCCGAAGTCGTCGTCGGGAAAATCGGCAGCCCGCTCGGAGTAAAGTTGTGCACCCACTTGTTGCTGAAGGCCGCCACCTCCCCGCCGCCCGCGCCCCGCAGCGGGTTGGCCGCCGGCTTCGCGTAGCTCACCTCGACCGTCACGTCGCCCGGAACCGCCGACGCGAGCGTCACCGTCACCGTCGCCCCGGAGATCGAGGCCGTAGCCGTGCCGTCGATCGTGTACCGCGGCTGGCTGTTATCGATGGGTATGACCCTTGCCGTGAACGCGCTCCCCGCCGGCAACGACAACGCGTCCAGGTTCTTGTTGAAGTCCAGCGTCACCGTCGATCCGTTCACCGTCCCGGCCCTGCGGCGAGCCCCCCGTTCCCACAACACCGGCGCCGACGACGTCAGGCTGCCGTCCACCTTGTGATCCGCGTCGTGGGCCAGGCCCTCGTGCGCCAGGTTCGCGTTCGTCGTCACCGCCGCCACCGCCGATCGGATCGTGCCCCCGTTCAGCTCCAGCGTGTTCTCGAGCACCGCGAACCCCGCCGTCGACGTGTCCGCCGCCGTCACCGTGTAGCCGAAGACCTGCTGAGACGCTTCGATGCCCACGCCCTCGTACGACGCCCAACGCTCTCCGCCGCTACCCGACTTCAGGTCGATCCTCAGCCGCGGCGTCCCGCCGCTCGCGTCCACCGTCACGTCCTCGTCGAAGATCACCACGGCCCGGACCACCTCGCCCAGACCGTACGTCTCCGCCGTGTTGTCGCTGTTCGCGTCGATCGACGGACTCGATGCGACATACAGCCGTTCCGCCGTCGGCGGCTGCGTCGCGTTCGTCACCTGCCGCCCCGTGAAATCCGCCACGTTTACGCGGCTGGTGCTCCGAAGCGGGTTCGCGTCGTCTCCCGCCGTGTAGCTCACCGTGATCCCCGTCTCGCCGACCTCCACCCGCGCGCTCAGCGTCAGTTGCACCTCCGTATTCTCACCGGGTTCGAGATCCCTGGGGTCCGGAATCTGCACCGCCGTCACCGTCGCCCCCGCCGCCGTACCCGACACCGTGAACCGCGACACGTCAGGCGGACTGTGGACGAGTCGTCCGCCGCTGTAGAGGCGGCCGTCGAACGCCAGCGTCAATATCTTCCTGTTCACCGACGCGTCCGTCACCACGGGCGGCGTCACGTTCCCCAGCTCCTCCGTGAAGTCCGCCACCTTGACGCCGTTCGCGTCCTGGAGCGGGTTCGCGTCGTCGCCCGCCTCGTAGGCCACCGATGCCGTATCGGCGGCCCCCACCCGCGGGCTCAGCGTCAGGTTCACCTCTCTCGCGTCGACGCTGCTGACCGCCACCGCCGTCACCGTCGTCGTCTCCGTCGGGCCCGACACCGTGAACCGGCTCGGCGACGGCGTCTTCGACGCGTTCAGCTCCGAGTCGAACCTCACCGTCGCCACCGTCCCGCTCACCTCCGCCCCCAACAGCTTCGGCGGCGTCACGTTCCGCACCGGCCGGTTCGAGAAGTTCGCCAGTTGCCACGTGGCCGGGACCTGGAGCGGGTTCGCGTCGTCCCCCTTCGTATAGCTCAGCGTGATCTCGGTCTCGTCCCGGAGCACGCGAAGGTTCAACGTCAGGATCACCTGCGTCGAGTCCGCGCTGAACGCCACCGAACTCACCCTCGGAAACGCACCCGACAACGTGAACCGGCTCGCCGAGGGAGCGTTCGCCGTGGCCAGCTTCCCCGTGAACGTGATCGTCAGCTTGTCGCCGTTCACCTCCGCGCTCTCGAACTTCGGCAGCGGCGCCAGGCTCTGGTCCACCTTGTGGTTCGCGTCCCCCGACGTCGGCAGGCCGCTCTTCGTGAGC
>JAPPBA010000023.1 GCA_026705295.1 Candidatus Palauibacter australiensis | reverse complement strand
GATGCAGGTCGTCGACTCGGACGACTTCGAGAGCGGGCAGTACTTCAGCGGCCTCCGTCCGACCCGCGCGAACGACCAGGCCTACGACCCCGGAGCGCGCGCCCGCCTCAGGGAGCTGAGCCAGGAACTGACCGGCCTCACCTGCAACATGGGCCGCTGCCGGCTGGGTCGCTGAACGGCGGGCGGCTGCGCCCGAGCCGCTCCGCCGGAAAACTGCCCTCCTAGCGCTCCAGGGCTTCGAGCGCGGCCAGGATGTCGGCGTGTTCGGGGCGGACTCGGTAGTCCACTTCCGTGAAGCTCCAGCGCACCGTGCCGTCCATGTCGATGACGTAGGTCGTGGGGTGCGGGATCTGGCGCCCGCGCCCGTCGTCCTCGTTCAGGAGGCCGTAGCGGTTCGTGATCGCGGAGCCGTCATCGGACAGGAGCGGGAAGTCGAGCGCGTAGTCGTAGTCCTCGAGAACGCGGTCGACCATGAGCCCGATGTCCTCGGGGCTGTCGGGGGCGATCGCCAGGAGCTGGGTCCGTTCGCGCTGTTCGGGCGTCATGAAGTCTCGCAGCTCTCCGAGCTGCTTTGCGCAGTACGGTCACCAGTGGCCGCGGTAGAAGAAGAGGATGACGTCCTTCTCTCCGCGGTAATCCGAAAGCGTGATCGGCTCGCCCGTGCTTGAAAGGGCGGTGAAGTCGGGCGCGGGGCTGCCGGCGAGTACGCGCTCGAGGTCCGCCGGCGGCAAGTCGTGCCCGTCCACGGGGCCGAGCGCCACTTGAGCCGCCTCCTGCGCCGCCTCCTGGGTTGCCGCCTCGTCGGCCACCGCCGCAGTGGAGGCGTCGGCTTCTCCGGTGTCTCCCTCGGGTGCGCAGCCGGCCAACCCGACCGCCACGGCAACCCCCGCCGTCCACAACCGGACGTAACGCGCGTCCATCATCCGCATCTCCCTGTCTCCCTTTTTCTCTTCTGTTTGCGCCCGCGAACGCCGCCGTCGTTCGCCGGCCCGGCAACGCTATCGCACCGGGGGGCCGCGCGACAGCAGGGACGGTCGGGGCGGCCGTACCGGCGCGCCCGGGGCGGCGGCGCCGGCGTGCCCCCCAGGTCCGGCGCGTCTTGCGTGCGCCATGGGCGGTTCGGACTTTTTCCGGGACACGACACCCGGGACCCGACACCTGGGACACGACACCAGGTGGTCCCGATCACCGGTTCATGCGACCTCGGTCATCAGCTGGAGCCTGTACAATGCGACACGATCACAGTCCCCGAGTCCTTCGACTTTCCCTCTCCTTCGCGTTCCTCCTCGCCGCGGCCACGACGGAGGTCGCCGCGCAGGAGGGAGCGGACGGATACCAGACGCCGGCCGCCGAACTCGCCGCGCTCGTCGACGCCCCGGCGACGCCGGGCATCAGTCTGAGCCCCGACGAATCGGTGATGCTGCTCACGATGCGGCCCAGCCTGCCGTCGATCGCCGAGGTGGCGGCGCCCGAGCTGCGGATCGCCGGGCTCCGCATCAACCCGCGCACGAACGGCCCCAGCCGCGCGCGGCCCTCCAACGGGCTGGCGCTTCGCACGTTCGACGGCGAAGAGCGTACCGTGACCGGGCTGCCGACGAACCCGCGCATCCGCAACACGCGCTGGTCGCCGAACGGGAGCGCGGTGGCGTTCACGCACGACACCGACTCGGCCGTGCAGCTCTGGATACTGGACGTCGCCTCCGCGGCGGCGCGGCGGCTGTCGGACCTCGACCTCGTGAATGTCGGCTTCGGGGCCCCGTTCAACTGGTCTCCGGAAGGAGATTTCCTCTACGCCATGGCGGCGCCGCCCGGCCGCGGCCCGGCGCCCGCCGAGCCGATGGTGCCGACGGCGCCCATGATCGAGGAGACGTCGGGGGAGGCGGCCCCCGCCCGCACGTATCAGGACCTGCTGCAGAACCAGCACGATGAGGCGCTCTACCAGTACTACTCGACGGCGCAGCTGGCCCGCGTCGGCCTCGACGGGTCGGTGGCCATGGTCGGCGATCCGTCGATCTTCTCGGGCGCCTCGCCATCGCCGGATGGCGAGCACCTGCTCGTGCAGACGACCCACCGGCCGTACTCGTACCAGGTGCCGGCCTCCCGCTTCCCGAGGACGATCGAAGTGTGGGACGCGCAGGGGAACGTAGTGCACGAGGTCGCGGAACTCCCGCTCCAGGATGGCGTCCCCACGTCGTTCGGGTCGGTGCCGACGGGCGTGCGGTCGATCGCGTGGCGCGCCGACGCGGACGCGACGCTTTATTGGACGGAGGCGCAGGACGGCGGCGACGCTCTCGCCGAGGCGGACATCCGCGACCGGGTGTTCATGCACGCGGCGCCCTTCTCCGGCGAGCCCGTCGCGATCGCGGATCTCCCGCTCCGCTACGGCGGCGTGATATGGGCGGAGGAGGGATTCGCCTTCCTGAACGAGAACTGGTTCTCCACCCGCCAGCAGCGCACTTACCGAATCGACCCGGACGCCCCGGGCGAGATGGAGCTGATCTTCGACCTCCAGACGGAGGACCGCTACAACAACCCCGGCTTCCCGATGTTCACGACGAACGCGCGCGGCCGGGGCGTCCTCATGACCGCCGACGGCGGGTCCTCGATCTACTTGGCGGGGCAGGGCGCTTCGCCGGAAGGCAACCGTCCCTTCCTCAGGAAGCGGAACCTCGAAACGGGGGCGGAAGAGGAGTTGTTCCGCTCGGAGGCGCCGTACTACGAGGGCGTGGTCACGCTCCTCGACGACGGGCGGCTGATGACGCGGCGGGAGTCGGTGGACGAGCCCCCGAACTACTTCCTGCGCGACCTCGAGCGGGGGACGATCAGCGCCGTGACCGAATTCCCGCACCCGTATCCGCAGTTCGCCGGCGTCCGCAAGGAGGCGATCCAGTACGAGCGCGGGGACGGCATCCCGCTTTCGGCGACGCTCTACCTGCCGGCGGACTATGACCAGGAGCGCGATGGTCCGCTCCCGACCTTCGTGTGGGCGTATCCGACCGAGTTCAAGAGCGCGGCGGCGGCCGGCCAGCGGCGGGACTCGCCCTACCAGTTCACGCGGATCCCCTACGGCGGTGCCGTGCCGTACGTCACCCGGGGCTACGCCGTGCTCGACAACGCGTCGATGCCGGTGATCGGCGAGGGCGACGCGGAGCCCAACGACACCTTCCGCCAGCAGTTGGTGGCGAACGCCCAGGCGGCGGTGGACGAGGGCGTACGGCGCGGGGTCGTGGATCCGGACCGGGTCGGCGTCGGCGGACACTCCTACGGCGCCTTCATGACCGGCAACCTGCTCGCCCACTCGGACATCTTCCGGGCCGGCGTGGCGCGCAGCGGCGCGTACAACCGGACCCTGACGCCGTTCGGCTTCCAGCGGGAGCAGCGGCTCTTCTGGGAGGACCCGGACCTCTACCTGTACATGTCGCCCTTCATGCACGCCGACAAGGTGAACGAGCCCATCCTCATCATCCACGGCGAGGACGACAACAACTCGGGCACCTTCCCCATTCAGTCACGGCGCTTCTACGCGGCGCTCAAGGGGCTGGGCGCGACGGCGCGGCTCGTCTTCCTGCCGGCCGAGAGCCACGGCTACGCGGCGCGCGAGTCGGTCCTGCACGTCCTGTGGGAGACAGACCGCTGGCTTGAGATGCACGTGAAGCCTGCGAAGCCCGTCACCACGACGGACGACGCGGGAAGCTGAGCGCCGCCGCAGAAGTCCCGCTCCTGGTCGAGGCGGAGGGTCCCGTCCGGATCCTCCGCCTCAACCGTCCCCGCCGTCTCAACGCCGTCAGCCTCCCCATGTACGAGGCGCTGGAAGCCGAACTCGCCCGGATCGGAGCGGACTTCGAGACGCGCGTCGTCGTCGTGACCGGGACCGGGCGGGGATTCTGCTCCGGGGCCGACCTCAAGGCACACCGCGACCACGAGGCGTCGCGGGCGGAGCGCCACGCCTACATCGAGACGAGCCAGCGCGTGTTCCGCGCGCTCCAGACGCTGCCGCAGCCCGTGGTCGCGGCCGTGAACGGACACGCGATCGGGGCGGGCTGCGAACTCGCCCTCTCGTGCGATTTCGTCATCGTGGCGGAGGGGGCGAAGCTGCGCATGCCGGAAGTTGCGCTCGGGACCTTCATCGGCGGCGGCACGGCCTACACGCTGCGCCGGCGCGTGGGACACGCGCGCGCGGCCGAACTGATCCTGCTGGGCCGCTACTTTACCCCGGAGGAAGCGGGCGCGTGGGGGTTGGCGAACGAGGTGCTCCCCGCCGAAAAGGTTCTCCCCGCCGCGCTCGACCTCGCCGGCCAGCTGGCCCGCAACGCCCCGATCTCCATGCGCCTCGCCAAGCGCCTGCTCGACCGGGCGGAGTCCGTCGACCCCGGGGAGGCGCTGCGCCTGGAGGCTGAAGCGCTCTTCACCTGCATGGCCTCCGAGGACTGGCGCGAGGGCCTGGAGGCCTTCGCAGAGAAACGCGCCCCCATCTACCGCGGCCGGTAACGGCTCCGCTTACTTGGCGGCTCGCTCTCGGATCGCGCGTTCCCCGCCCCCCATGGCTTCGAAGTAGCCTTCGAGCCGGGCCAGGCGTTCCTTGAGTTCCGCCTCGAGTTTGCCGATGCAGCTCGTAAGCCGTGTCTCCAACTGCGCCACCTCCGTGCGCACGGTCGCGACCTCCCGCTCGACGGCGCCGAGACGCCCCTCGACGGCACCGAGACGCCCATCCATGGCGTCGAGGCGTCCATCCATGGCGTCGAGGCGTCCATCCATGGCGTCGAGGCGTCCATCCAGCCCACTCGTCTTCGTCAGGAGGTGCTTGATGTCGTTCCGCATGCCGCGCTGGCCGGGAACGATTACCGCGGCCAAGGCGATGGCCGCCCCGATGATGGCGATGATCTCCCCGCTCATCGGCGTGCCTCCGCCGGATCCGGCGATGTACCGCCTCGTCCGGGATGCCGCGTAGCGTGATGACAGGGATGTTTCATCATACCTCCGTGATTCCGGACCCAACGTAGGGGCCTTGAGTTCTCCCGCGCGAACGCACGCCGCCCGTGCTACCGGATCACAGGATGGCGGATCCGATCAACGGAGACTCATCACGCCCGTGACGTTCCCGCGGGAACGTCCGGAGGTCTGCCCACCCGCCATTGCCCGCCGACGGATTTACGCCCCACGTTGATTCAGCCGCATCGATCCAGAGCAGCCAAGGCAGAGGAGGATATGATGGTTCCCGCCCGCCGCTCCGCCCGGATAACCGGGGTTCTCGCGCTCGCGGCTTTCGCCGCGCTCCCCGTGGTCCCGCCCGCCGCCGCCCAGGAGGGGACGATCGCGCTGGTGGGCGGCCAATTGCTCGATGGGTATGAGGTGCCCCCGATCCATCATGCGGCCGTCGTCATCGAGGGGAACCGGATCGTCGCCGTAGGGCCCGCGTCCGAGATCGAGATCCCGGCGGACGCGGAGATCATCGACACCCGGGGCAAGACGATGATGCCCGGCATGGTCGACGCGCACGTGCACATCATGATTCTCGGACACGGCGACTACAGCCGGTGGTTCCCGTGGTTCGAGGGGAACGACGACCTCGTGTACGAGACGTCCGCCAAGCAATTGCTCGCGGCCGGTGTGACCGCGGGCGTCGACCTCGCGGCGCCGATGTCCAGCCTCGCCTTCCGGGATCGGGTGAACCGCAACGAAGTCCCCGGTCCCCGGCTCCTCGCGAGCGGCCCCTGGGTCACGCGCTACGCCTGGGGCTTCCTTCCCGCCGAACTCCGCGTCCTGCACCGCACGCCCGAGGAAGCGGCGGAGCGGACGCGGATGCTGATCGACGCCGGAGTCGACGTCATCAAGACGTGGATCGGCACGACCGAGGAGGACATGCGGGCGATCAAGGCGGTGGCGGGTCCGGCGGGTGTCCCCATCCACTGCCACGTCTACGCGGAGGAGGTGGTGTGGGGGGCGATCCGCGGCGGTTGCGACGTGCTCCAGCATGCGGGCTCGGGTGGCAGCGTCCCCCCCTACTCGCAGGAACTCGTCGACCACATCGCGATGGAGGGGATCCCGGTCGTACAGACGATTTCGCACCGGATCTGGATCTACCCCGCCACGGTCGAGTTCCCGGAGCGCCTCTGGGATCCGGACATCATCAACAGCTTCCCCGAGCCGATCCGGGAGCAGGTGCTGAGTTCCTACACGAAGGACGACTTCTGGCGGAAATCCTACTTCCGCACCACGCCGCGCCAGATCCGGAACAGCGAGCGGGCGGGGCGCCAGTTCATCGATGCGGACGCCGTCATGGCGATGGGCACGGATACCGGGTCGCCCCTGAACTTCCACGCGGAGTCGGCGTGGCGTGAGGTGTCGGCTTTCGTCGACATGGGGATGACGGAGATCGAGGCGATTTCGGCGGCCACCAAGGTCTCGGCGGAGGTCCTCGGGCTCAGCGAGACGGGGACGATCGAGCCCGGCAAGCTCGCGGACATCATCGTCGTGGACGGCAACCCGCTTTTCGAAATCAACGTGCTCGGCTACGTGACCGACGTGATCAAGGACGGGATCATCTACAAGCGCGACGGCGTGCCGGTCTGGGAGACGGACCAGCCGCAGACGAGCACGAGCGGGCGCTGATGCGCCGGACCCTTATGCGGCCAGCCCCGGCATTTGCGGTCGCTCTGGTCCTCGCCGCGTGCGGCGTGGTTCCCGAGTCGGCGGACGACGCCCCCACATCCCGCGCGGCCGACGCTCCGTACGACCTCGTGATCGTCGGCGGAACGGTCGTCGACGGGACGGGGGCCGACCGCTTCACCGCCGACGTGGGCATCCGTGACGGCCGCGTGGTCGACGTGGCGCGCGACGGCGGGCTCTCGGGGCAGGGGGCCGAGGAGATCGACGCGGCCGGGCTCATCGTCTCCCCGGGGTTCATCGACCACCACAACCACGTCCAGAACCAGGTCCACCGGCGACCGCTGGTCGAGAACTTCATCCGCCAGGGGATCACGACGATCCTTCCCTCGCTGCACAGCGGCGATCAGCCGTACCCGCTGCGCGACTACATCGAAGACCTCGAGGTGGCGCCCAACATCGGCTTCTTCGCGGGCCACACCTGGACCCGCCGGCAGGTGCTCGGAATGGAGGACCGCGCGCCGACGCCCGAGGAACTCGACGAGATGCGGGACCTCGTCCGCGAGGCGATGGAGGATGGCGCGCTCGGGCTCGCGAGCGGGCTCCTCTATGTCCCGGCGAACTACGCCGAGATCGAGGAGGTCATCGAACTGGCGAAGGTCGCGGCCGAATACGGCGGCATCTACTACACGCACATGCGGGACGAGGCGCGCGGCCTCCTGCCGGCCGTGCGCGAGGCGATCCGCATCGGCGCCGAGGGCGGGTTGCCCGTCCACATCAACCACTTCAAGGCCATGGGAGTGGATAGCTGGGGGAAGACGGTCCAGTCGCTCGCGCTCGTGGACTCCGCGCGCGCCGCGGGCATCGACGTAAAGGTCGATGTCTACCCATACACGGCGGGAAGCACGGGCTCCGGCGTGCTCTTTCCGCAGTGGGTGCTGGCGGGCGGCATCGACTCGTTCCGCGTCCGTGTCACGGACCCCGAGACGCGGGCGCGGATGGAGCCGGAGATCAAGGAGTGGATGCGCCGTGACTGGACGGGCGGGGACCTGTCACGAATCCAGTTCCGCACGCTCCGCGCCTTCCCCGAATACAACGGGAGGCGGATGTCGGACCTCGCCGCGGACCGCGGGCTTCCGAACAACGACGCGACCGGCGTCCAACTCGCGATCGAACTCCAGTTGGCGGGCGGGTTCAGCGCCATCTACCACTTCATGGACGAGGCGGACGTCATCCGCATCATGCGGCACCCGCAGGCAATGTTCGAGACGGACGGCGACCCGGTCGGCTATGGGCTCGGGTTCCCGCATCCGCGCAGCTACGGCACCTTCCCGCGCATCCTCGGCCGCTACGTGCGCGAGATGGGCGTGCTCACGCTGGAGGAGGCGATCCGGAAGATGACGTCGATGTCGACGGACCAGATCGGCCAGTCGGATCGCGGCCGGATCGCGCCCGGGATGTGGGCGGACATCACCGTCTTCGACGCCGACCGCATCATCGACCGCGCCGACTACGTGGACCCGCACCGCTACTCGGTCGGCATCCACCACGTGCTCGTGAACGGCGTCCCCGTCATCCTCGACGGCTCCGTCACGGGCGCAAAGCCGGGCGAGGTGCTGAAGGGTCCCGCCCGCCACCTCACCGAAACCCCCGGCGGGTAGCGCGCGGGGAAGCGACGGCTACGTGGCGGGGTCGGCCTCCGGGTCGCCCGTCCTCTGGCCCAGTTCCGTCTCGAGCATGAGCAGGGCGGACTTGTCGTCGCCCGCGAGCCGCAGCCGGTCGACGATGTCGGAGATCGTCTTCTCCTCCTCGACCTGCTCGTTGACGAACCACTGCAGCATGACCTGGGCCGGATAGTCGGCTTCGTCCATCGCGAGGCGATAGAGGTCGCCGATCATCCCGGTCACCTTCCGCTCGTGCCCGAGCGCCGCCTGGAACACCTCCAGGGGCGAACCGAACTCCGCGGGCGGGGCATCGATCGTCTCGAGCGAAACCTGTCCTTCCCGGTCGTGCACGAAGTCGAAGATGCGGAGCGCGTGCGCCCGCTCCTCCTCGGCTTGCTCGCGCATCCAGCGCGCGAAGCCCGGAAGGCCCTCGCCTTCAAAGTGCGCGCACATGGACAGGTAGACCTGGCTCGCGTACAGCTCCTGCGTGATCTGCCCGTTGAGCGCCGCCTGCATCCTGGTTCCAATCATCTCGCCTTGCCTACTCCTCTCGTCTCGTCGGGAATGCGCGCCGGGCAGGGAACTGCGCCACGCCCGCGCCGGTCCGAATCTCGTTTCCCACGCACCGGATCGCCAGCGTCAAATGGTTGCTCGTCTTTGCCGGCGGCGGCTATCGTTGCCGCGCTCGCGGCCGGAGCCAGTTGCGATTCCCGAGGCTCCGGCAGGTCCAGCCGATTCCGCCGCCGCGCCATGCGCGAGCGGCTGCCGAAGATATCCATGGCAGACAACACGAACACGGATTCCGCCGCCGACTCGGGCCATCCGGCCGGCCTGATGGACAAGCTCGTGTCCCTCGCCAAGCGGCGCGGGTTCATCTTCCAGTCCTCCGAGATCTACGGAGGCGTCGGGTCGGTGTACGACTACGGCCCGCTCGGCATCGAACTCAAGAACCGCATCCAGGATCTGTGGTGGCGCGAGATGGTGTACCGCCACCCGAACATCGTGGGGCTCGACGCGGGGATCCTCATGAACCCCGAGGTGTGGGTCGCGAGCGGACACGTGGGCGCCTTCACGGACCCGCTCGTCGAGTGCCGGAGCTGCCACCGCCGCTTCCGCGCCGACGACCTGCCGAAGCTGGAGGCGGGCGAGCCCGAAGCCCAGCAGTGCGGGGTGTGCGGGTCCATCGGCGAGTGGACGGACCCGCGCCAGTTCAACCTCATGTTCAAGACGTTCATGGGGGTGGTGGAGGACGAGGCCTCGACCGTCTACCTGCGGCCGGAGACGGCGCAGGGGATCTTCGTCAACTTCCGAAACGTGCAGGAATCCGTGCGCCAGAAGGTTCCGTTCGGGATCGCGCAGGTGGGGAAGGCGTTCCGGAACGAGATCACGCCCGGGAACTTCATCTTCCGCACGCGCGAGTTCGAACAGATGGAGATGCAGTTCTTCGTCGCGCCGGGGACGGAGGACGAGTGGTTTGAGACGTGGAAGGAACGGCGAATGGCGTGGGTCGAGACGCTGGGCATCCGGCCGGAGCGGCTGCGCTTCCACCGGCACGGGCCGGACGAACTCGCGCACTACTGCAAGGACGCATCCGACATCCAGTACCGGTTCCCGTTCGGGTGGCAGGAGTTCGAAGGGATCCACAACCGGACGGACTACGACCTCGGGCGTCACCAGGAGCACTCGGGGAAGAAGCTGGAGTACTTCGACCAGCCTGCGAACCGGAAGTACGTGCCGTACGTGATCGAGACCTCGGCGGGACTCAGCCGGACGCTCCTGGTCGTGCTGGCGGATGCCTACGACGAGGAGGAAGTCGACGGCCAGCGGCGCGTCGTGCTGCGGCTCAAGCCCGCCCTGGCGCCCTTCCACGCGGCGGTCTTCCCGCTCGTGAAGAAGGATGGGATGCCGGAGATATCGGAGAAGTTGGCTGATGAACTGCGCGGGCCCTTCAACGTGCTCCACGACATCGCAGGATCGATCGGAAAGCGATACCGGCGGCAGGACGAGGCGGGAACGCCATTCTGTCTCACGATCGACGGCCAGACACTCGAGGATGCGACGTGCACGGTGCGCGACCGGGATTCGCTCGAGCAGACGCGCGTGCCGCTGTCGGGCGTCGCGGCGTGGCTCAGCGCCGCGGTCGACGGCGGCTGATCGGGCGGGCCGCGCGTGCCGTTTCGCGTTGCGGAGATCCGTGACCGAGCCCAACACCTGCAGGGCGCCCTCGCGCGCGCCTGGTATCGGCTTCGCAGCGGACTGGACGCGCGGTCGTCGCTCGCGTCGCTGTACCGGCAACATCGACTTCTCCTCAGCCCCGGGGTGCTTCAGGCCATCCAGCGTGACCTTTCCGAAGCGCAGGGCGATGAGCGGCGGCGCCTGAAGACGCTGTTCAACTGGGTCGCGGGCCAGCAGATCGAGGCCGAACTCGCCCCGCTGGAAGACGAACTGCGGTCGTGGGAGACGGGGACGACGGTGGCGCTCGCCGAGCGGGAGATCCCGCTGAGACGGGTCCCGGACTGGATCGTGCGCGCGGAGGACCGGGGCGAGCGGCTGGGATGGGAAGCGGCGCGTCACCGCCGCATCGAAGAGGCCGCGGCGCTCCGGCTCGATGTCGTGCACCGGGGACGCGAGGCTGTGGTTCAACTCGGTCTCGGGGGATACACGGAAGCGCGGGAGCGGCTGGCCGGCCTGGACCTGCAGCGCGTGGAGCGCGATGCGGCGGCGATCCTGGAGAGTACGGAGGCGCGCTACCAGCGGATGTTCGAGGCGGAGGCGGAGCCTCGCCTCGAACCGCGCGAGGGGCCGCCGTCACGGGCCGACGCGCGGTGGCTGATGGGGATGCGCTGGCTCGGGCGGCACTTCGAGATCGAGCCGTTCGCCGCGGGCCTTCGTCGCGCCATCGAAGTGATGGGACTGGGTCGGGTGCTCGATCGCTCCGTGCGCGTCGACATCGACCGGCGAAGGCTCAAGGACGAACGGTCCTTCACGGCGGCCATCGAGGTGCCTGGGGACGTGCGGCTCGTCGTCTGTCCGCTCGGCGGCTGGATCGATGCGCGCCGCCTGCTCCATGAAACGGGACACGCGCTCCACTACACGCACGCGTCCGCCGCGCTCTCGTGGGAGGAGCGTGTGCTGGGCGACGATTCGATCGGCGAGTCCTTCGGGCTGGTGTTCGACTCCCTGACGCTGGATCGCGGCTGGATCGAATCCGTGACGGGACTCAGCGGTGCCGTGCTGGAAGACTACCGGCAACTCGCGGCGTTCCTCAGGCTCTATCGTCTGCGCCGGGATGCGGCGCGGCTCCTCTGGGAGCTGGAGCTGGCCCGGGCGCCGCGGCCCGGCGAGCAGGCGGATCGGTACGCCGAACTGCTGAACGAAGCGACCGGGTTCGCCCACCACCCGGGGACCTACCTCACGGACCATCGTCGGGGGTTCCAGGCCGCGCGGCGCCTGCGGGGCTGGATGCTCAGCTCCATCATTATCGACCGGCTCAACAAGCGCTTCGGGGCCGATTGGCACCGCAAGGGCGCGGCGGGCAAGTTCCTGCTCGAGGTCCTCTCGGCCGGCCGGCGCGAGGATGCGGCGCAGCTCGCACCGCAGTTCGGCGTGGAGGGGCTGACGCCCGAGACGCTGCTCGCGCGCGTCGAGCGCTGGCAGTGAGCGGACGGCCGTGAGCGGGCTGCGCGGGCCCGGCAGGTTTGCGCTGGGCGCGGCGGTCGGGGTCGCGGGCGTCGGCTGGTGGCTGGCCATGACGCGCCGCAACCAGGCGCTGGTGCGGCCGCCCATCCGGGACGGCGCCGGCGAGGCGCTCCCCGGCGGTGTCATCGAGTACTCCGACGGCGAGAGGGTCGAGTACGTCGACGCGGGGTCGGGCGATGCGCTCGTCTGGATCCCCGGCGCGGACGGGCCGAAGGAGACCTTCCGCTATCAGTTGCCGAGCTTCGCGCGCCGCCAGCGCGTGGTGTGCGCGGATCTGCGCCGGCAGTTCGCAGCGGGGGACGACTTCGACCGCATGGTCGATGATGTGGCCGAACTCGTAGACGCGCGCGGCGTCGGGCGTTTCGTCCTCGTCGGAGTGAGCCTCGGCAGCGCCATTGCGATGCGCTTCGCCCGCCGTTTTCCGGAACGGTTGCGCGGGATGGTCCTCTGCAACCCCCTGGCGCACCTCTCCTACGGGCACGTCGGCGTCGATCGCGCCGCCCTCATCCTTCTCGCCAGGTTCACGACCCGCTATCTGCCGACGGAGGTGTCGCGCGGCTTTGCCCGATACTGGAGCCGCCTCGGCGTCTGGGTCTTCGACGACTCGCCCGGCCGGGAAGCGCTGATCGAATACACACTCTTCACCGGGCCGCGCACCGTACCCCCTTCCGTCTCGACCGCCCGCGTCGCCCGCCTGAGGAAGATCGACCTGCGGCCCGGCCTGGCGGAGACCGCCGTTCCCGCGCTCGTGGTGAAGGGCCCACGCGACGAGTATTGTCCGGTGGAATGGGCACTGGAGATCGCGGAGTTGCTGCCCGACGCCGAGTATGTCCCCATTTCCGGCACCGGGCACGGCTCGCACATCTCGCGCCCCGGCGCCTTCAACGAGACGCTGGACGATTGGCTCCAGCGGCTCCGGGCGCGCGAGGAAGCGGAAGAAGAGTCAGTCGAGAGAGGCGACGCATGACGAATCCCGTCTTCAGTTCCCGGGCCGCGATGATGCTGGCCATGCTCGGGATGGCCGTCGGAACCGGCAACATCTGGCGCTTCCCGCGCATCGCGGCCTCCAACGGGGGCGGTTCCTTCCTCGTCGCGTGGGTCGTTTTCCTCTTCCTCTGGTCCGTGCCCCTGATCCTCGCGGAGTTCGCCGCCGGCAAGGCGACGCGCTCGGGACCGATCGGAGCGTTCACGAAGCTGGGGGGGAAGAAGACCGCCTGGATGGGCGCCTGGATCGCCTTCATCTCGACCGCGATCATGTTCTACTACACGGTCGTGATGGGCTGGACGATCCGGTATCTCGTCGGGGCGGTGACCGGCACCGTGCCGACGGCGCCCTGCGAGGCCGGGGCCGCGGCGTGCGTCGGGCCGCAGGAGTACTGGGACACATTCATCGGCTCACCGTGGCCGATCCTCACGCACGCGATCGCGATCGGGCTTGCGGTATTGGTGGTGCTGCGCGGCGTGAAGGGAATCGAGCGCGCCGCGCGCTTCCTCATCCCGAGCCTCCTGCTGCTCGTCCTCGCGCTGACGATCCGGGCGGTCACGCTCCCGGGGGCGAGCGCGGGTCTCGCGTTCCTCTTCACGCCCGACTGGGCGCAGTTGAGTAACCCCACGATCTGGCTCGAAGCTCTGACGCAGAACGCCTGGGACACGGGCGCGGGCTGGGGGCTGATCACCGCCTACGCCGTCTACATGAAGAAGCGCGAAGACACGACGCTGAACGCCTTCATGCTCGGGTTCGGGAACAACTCCGTGTCGCTGCTGGCGGGCATCATGGTGCTGTGCACGGTGTTCGCGATCCTGCCCAACGCGGCCGACCAGATCGTCGGGGCCGGGAACGAGGGGCTGACGTTCATCTGGGTGCCGCAGCTCTTCGGGCTCATGCCGGGCGGCTCCGTGTTCATGGTCCTCTTCTTCCTCGCGCTCGTGTTCGCGGCCTGGAGCAGCCTGATCGCGATGATCGAGATGCCGACGCGCGTCCTCGCGGACGCGGGGATCGCGCGCAGGAAGGCCGTGCTGACGATCGGCGGCCTCGGCTTCATCCTCGGACTGCCGTCGGCGATCTGGATCGAGGTGTTCCGCAATCAGGACTGGGTGTGGGGCGTCGGGCTGATGATGAGCGGCCTCTTCTTCTCGATCATGATCATGCGCCACGGCGTGGACCGCTTCCGCACCCGGCTCGTGAACAGCAAGGGCAGCGATCTCGTGGTCGGCAGGTGGTGGAACGTCGTGATTCGACTCGTGGCGCTGCAGGCGATCGTGATCACGGTGTGGTGGCTGTGGCGGTCCGTCGACTTCAACGACCTCGCCGCGTCGTTCACGCTCTTCTCCGAGTTCAACGTCGGGACGGTACTCATCCAGTGGGCGATCGCAATCGCCGCCTTCCTTGGTCTCAACCGCTGGCTGGCCGCGAACGCCGCGGGCTCGCCGGCTTCGGCCGAAGACGCCTGACGGGGGCGTCGACCGTTCGATCGCGCGGTGAACTTCAACCGATTCGAGACGGCGGCCCGCCGCATGTGGCACGAGATCCCCGCCGATGCGCGGGAGGGGGTCGACGGGCTGACGATCGAGCCGGAGGCCGCAAGCCACCCCGACTTCAACTGGGTGTACACGATGGGGGAGTGCCTGACGGAGGCGTGGCCGAGCGGCGCCGGCGGGGACGGGGACGTGCGGTCGGAACTCGTCCTCTACCACGGCTCCTTCCGGGCCCTCGCCGAGGAGGATCCAGATTTCGACTGGGAGGGCGAGCTGTGGGAGACGATCCTGCACGAACTGCTGCACCACCGGGAATCCGCCGCCGGGGAGGCGGGTCTGGATGAGGTGGATTGGGCGCACGAACAGAATCTGCGGCGGCTCGCGGGAGAGCCCTTCGATCCGGACTTCTGCCGGGCTGTACCGTCCGGCCCGGACGGGGTCGTGAAGCTGGAGTCGGAGCTGTTCGTCGAGTCGGTGATCCCGGAAAACGCGGATGAAGCCGCCTTCGAATGGCGCGGCCGACGCTACGCCGTGGAGGCTCCGGTGTACGCGAACCGCGCGTTCGTGGAAGTGCCGAACCTGGCCGGGGGCCGTCTGTGCGTCATCATCCGCCGCCGCCCTCCATGGTGGCGGTTCGGGCGCGGGAAGAACTACAGGCCCGCGCAAGTCTCCCTCCCGGCGTACCCCCTCCCCGCCGAAGACGGCTGATGCCGCTGTTCGGCAGCTTCCGGATCGGACGCTGGTTCGGCTTTCCCATCCGGATCGACTATTCGTGGTTCCCGATCGCGGCGCTCGTGATCTGGACCTTCACCACGCGCGAATTCCCGCGTGCGCTGCCCTTCTATCCCTCATCCACGTACCTCGCGATGGGGACGGCGGCCGCGCTGCTCTTCTTCCTCTCGGTGCTCCTGCACGAACTGGGTCACGCTCTGGCGGGCCGGGCGCGAGGCGTGGAAGTGGAGCACATCACGCTCTTCATCTTCGGCGGTATCGCGCAGGCGCGAGACGAGGCCCAGCGTCCGCTGGACGAGTTCCTCCTCACCGCCGCGGGTCCCCTCGCGAGCGTGGCCCTCGCCGGCGCGTTCCACGGAGGGGCGCTGGCGGCGGAAGCCTGGGCCGCCCCGGCCCCGGTGGTCACGGTGCTCGGGTTCCTGGCGCTCCTCAACTTCGTGCTCGCCGTCTTCAACATGATCCCCGGCTTTCCGCTCGACGGGGGCCGGATCTTTCGCTCTATCGTGTGGGCGGTCACCGGAGATCTCGTCAAGGCCACCCGGTGGGCGACACAGGGGGGACGACTGTTCGGCGGCGCGCTCATCGTCCTCGGGCTCTTCAACCTGAGTCGCGGGCAGTTCATCTCCGGCCTGTGGGCGGCCTTCATCGGCTGGTTCGTGGTCAACGCGGCCTCGTCGAGCCTGCGGCACTTCGAACTCCGCGCGCTTCTGCGCCGGATCCCGGTCGCGACGGTCATGACCCCCCGGCCCCGCATGATCGACGCGGCCATGCCGGTGGAGCGGGCCATATCCGACTACTTCCTGCGCGGACGGGAGGAAGCGTATCCGGTGGCGCGCGACGGCAGCCTCGTCGGCGTCGTCGAAGCGCGCGCGGTCTCCGAGGTGCCGAAAGATGTTCGTGCGACAACGCCAATAGGGGCGGTCGCGCGACCCGTCGAGGCGTTCCCTTCGGCCCGTCCCAACGAATCTCTCGCCGAAGCCCTGTTCCGGATTCGAGTCCAGGTGTCGTACCTGCTCGTGATCGAGAACGGGTTCGTCGTCGGCGCGCTCGACCCCCGGGAGGTCGGCGCGCGGGTGCAGCGGCTGCAGCGGCTGGGGCTCGTGTGCCTCGGGCCGCCGCCCGCCAGGAGTGCCTGACGCCGTGCCCCGGCCTCGTTCCTGGAAGGCCCGTTCCGAGCTGGCCGCAGCCCTGTCGCCGCGACTTGCCGCCCTCTATCCGGACCTCACCGTCTCGCTGGACTGGGACACGCCGCTCCAGTTGGTCGTCGCGACGGTGCTCTCGGCCCAGTGCACGGACGAGCGCGTGAACCGCGTCACGCGCACCCTCTTCCCGGCCTATCCCGACGCCCGCGCATACGCCGACGCGCCGCTGGAGGAACTGCAGGAGGCCGTGCGCCCGACCGGATTCTTCAACAACAAGGCGCGCCACCTGAACGGACTGGGCCGCCGTCTCGTCGACCTGTACGACGGCGAAGTCCCGCGGACGATGGAGGACCTGCTCACGCTCCCGGGCGTCGCCCGGAAGACCGCGAACGTCGTGCTCTCCAACGCGTTCGGGCTTCACGAGGGCGTGGTCGTGGACACGCACGTGAAGCGGGTGACGCACCGCTTCGGGCTCACGAACGAGGCCGATCCGCCGCGAGTGGAGAAAGACCTGATGCGGGTGCTGCCCCGGGAGGAATGGCACCCCTTCGCGTGGCGGTCGATCCTGCACGGGCGCACCGTGTGCTACGCCCGGAAGCCGCGTTGCGCCGAGTGCCCGGTGGCCGATCTTTGCGCGAGCGCCGGGAAGTTCGGGTGATGTGAGCGTCGCCCGCGATGCCGCCGCGCTGAAGCGGAACGTCCGCGCCGCCGCGCGGGCCGCCGGGTTCGACCAGGTGGGATTCGCTCCGGCGGTGCCTCCGGTGCATGGGGACGCATACGAGGTCTGGCTCGCGAGCGGCTACCATGGCGAGATGGCCTACATGGCGCGCGAGGACGCGGTTCGTCGCCGCCTCGACCCGCGAGAGGCCCTCCCCGGCTGCCGCACGCTCATCGTCGTAAGCCTCCTGTACGGCTCGGCACCGGCCGGCACGACGACACCGGACCGGCGGACCCGCGCCGGCGGGGGCTCCGCTCGGCACCGGCGGCTGCCGGTCGTCGCCCGTTACGCGCTGGGCCGCGACTACCACGACGTGTTCGAGGAGCGGCTCGACGCGCTCTCCGCCGCCATCGAAGACCTCTCTCCCGGCGCGCGCACAAAGCGCTACGTGGACTATGGCCCCGTGCTCGAGCGGGACCACGCGCAGCGCGCGGGCCTGGGGTGGATCGGCAAGAACACGATGCTCCTCCACCCCGACCTCGGTTCCTACTTCATGCTGGGAGAGCTGCTCACGGACCTCGAGATCGCACCCGATCCCCCCTTCGTTCCCGACCGCTGCGGCACCTGCCGCCGCTGCATCGACGCCTGCCCGACGGACGCGATCCTCGACGGCCGGCTCCTCGATGCGCGCCTCTGCATCTCCTATCTCACGATCGAACTCCACGGCCCCATCCCCGAGTCGCTGCGCCCCGCGATCGGAACCCGGGTCTTCGGCTGCGACATCTGCCAGGAGGTGTGTCCCTGGAATGCCGACGCGCCCGTGCCGACGGAGGCGCCGTTCGCGCCCCGTCCCGGCCAGCCGATTCCTCCGGAGGACATGATCGTGTGGGCGGAGGAGCTCGCCCCCCTCGACGCCGGCGAGTTCCGCGCGCGCTACCGCGGGACGGCGCTCAGCCGTCCCGGCCGCGATGGACTCCTCCGCAACCTGGCCGTCGGCCTCGGCAACGCCGGCGGACCCGCCGCAGCCCCCGTCCTGCGACGCCTCGCGGCGGACCCATCGCCCCTCGTCCGCGAACACGCCCGCTGGGCACTCGACGCGCTCCAGAGTTAGGTTGGACCGTCGCAACCAAACGCAGAGAAGCGAGGAGAAAAACGCATGCCAGGTTATGCGGTCCTGGGAGAACCCTGGTGGATTGCCCTCGTGTGGATCCTTGTCGCCGGGCACCTCACGAACATGGTCAACACCCTTTATCTGCATCGCTCGGCGACGCACGGGGGCGTCGTGTTCCATCCCGTCGTCGAGCACGCCATGCGTTTCTGGTGCTGGCTCACGACCGGGATCGTGACGAAGGAGTGGGTCGCGATCCACCGGAAGCACCACGCCTACGCGGACCGCGAGGGCGACCCTCATTCGCCCACCCTCGAGGGTCTCGCGAACATCGCCTTCGGCGGGCTCTTCTTCTATCGGAAGGCCGCGAAGGACGAGACGCTGCTCGAGAAATACGGGAAGGGGACGCCGGACGACTGGGTCGAACGCAACGTCTACACGACGCGCCGTGGCCTGGGGCTCAGAATCATGCTCGTCCTCAATCTGTACCTGTTCGGGATCATCCCCGGGCTCATCGTCTGGACGTGCATGGTGTTCTGGATGCCGCTCACGGGGAACATCATCAACGGCCTCGGACACGCGCTTGGCTACCGGACCTTCGGCACCCGCGACGACAGCCGTAATCTCTATCCCTGGGGGATCTGGATTCTCGGCGAGGAACTCCACAACAACCACCACGCGGATCCGCGCTCGGCCAAGTTCAAGGCGCACTGGTGGGAGTTCGACATCGGCTGGTTCTACATCCGGATCCTGAGCGTCCTGCGACTCGCCAACGTGCTCTACGCGCGCACGGCGACCCCGCGCGAGTTCGCGGCGAAGTTCTACCGCGATTCCGCGGACAGTATGAACCGGCGCCTCGACCGGGCGCTCTCACGCATCCAGCGGACCCGCGAGGCTGGTCTCCTTCGCATCGAACGCGCCCGCGAGGAGCAGTCCCTCAAGCGTCTCGACCGCGCCGCCGCCAGAGCCCGGGCCCGGCTGGCCCGGGTCCGAACCGGCAAGTTCGCGCGCGTCGCCCGGGCGAAGGCGGAGGCCGGCGCCGAACTCGACCGGGCTCGGGAGGCCGCCCGCACCCGCATCCTCCGCGCCGCGGAAGCCTGACCCGCGAAAGCCGGCCCGCCACGGATTGACGCCGTCCACCGCGGACTGACCGGACGCTTGTTGACGCTGCCCGGGAATCCGTGCATCTTCCGACAAATGATTTTTAGCCTAGGCTAAAAATGTGGCCCCGGGCCGCGGTCCGGACGGGTGTTCGCGGGAAATTCGGAGGACGTGTGAGGCCGGAGACGTTGAGTCGGCGCGACTGGCTGAAGCTGGGTGCCGCGGGGGTTGCGGGCGTATCGGGCGCGACGGTGGTGGACCTGGCCTCGCGGGGCGGCGCGCGCGATGCCTTGGCGGCCAGCGGCGCCATGCCGCGCGAGCCGGGAGTTGCCGGCGCCGCCGCGGGCTCGCACGCGGCGCACCAGGAGGCGATGGGGATCGTCGGCATGCCGGGGCCCGACGGAGCGTTCGATCCGGGGGCCTTCCTCACCGATTTCGACTACGGAGAGGTCACGACCCGGGCCGACGGGCGCATCGTGCGCCGCTGGCAGGTCGTGGCGCTCGACCGGGAGATCGAGATCGCGCCCGGCGTCTTCTTCCCGGCGTGGACCTACAACGGGCAGGTGCCGGGCCCGACCCTGCGCTGCACCCAGGGGGACATCCTCCAGGTCGAGTTCACGAACGCGGGCTCGCACCCCCACACCATCCACTTCCACGGCACGCACCCGCCGGAGATGGACGGCTTCGAGCCCATCGTGGCGCCGGGGCAGCGTTTCACCTACGAGTTCGAGGCGAAGCCGTTCGGGCTCCACCTGTACCACTGCCACACGATGCCGCTAAAGCGGCACATCCATAAGGGGTTGTACGGGACGTTCATCGTCGATCCGCCCGAGGGCCGGGAACCGGCGCGGGAGATGGTGATGGTGATGAACGCGTTCGACAGCAACCTGGACGGCGACAACGAGGTGTACGCGGTCAACACGTCGGCGTTCTACTACCACCACCATCCCGTGCGCGTGGGCGTGAACGACCTGTGCCGCATCTATCTCGTGAACACGACCGAGTTCGACCTCATCAACTCGTTCCACCTGCACGCGGGCATGTTCAAGGTGTTCCGGACCGGTACCCGGCCGGACCAGTACGAACTCACGGACACGATCATGATGTGCCAGGGCGAGCGGCACGTCCTCGAGTTCCGGCTCGAGCACCCCGGCATGCACATGTTCCACGCGCACCAGAGCGAGTTCGCCGAACTGGGGTGGATGGGCTTCTTCGAGGCGGTCGAGCGGCTCGCCACCGGCGAGGGCGTGCCCGTGGGCCCCGCGCCCCGCGATGTCTGACGAGCGGCCCGACGCCGCGCCGCGCCGGAGCGGCCCGTCGCGCTGGGTGCTGGGTCTATTCCCGCTCGCGCTCCTGGCGGGGCTCATCGCGTTCTTCTTCGGCGCCGACCCCACCGCCCCCTTCCGGGACGCGTTCCCGCCCGTGGAGGACCTCACGATCGAGCGTGTGAGCTTCCCGGAGAACGGCGTCATGCGCGTGCATGTGGTGAACGGCGGTCCCGAGGCGGCCACCATCGCGCAGGTAATCGTCGACGACGCCTACTGGCAGTTCGAGATCGATGGCGATCCGACCTTGCCGCGTCTCGCCCGGGCCACGCTCGAACTGGACTATCCCTGGGTCGAGGGAGAACTCCACGTCATCCGGCTGGTGACTTCCACCGGGCTCACCTTCGACCGCGAGGTCGCGGTGGCGACGCTCTCGCCGCGCCCCAACGCCCTTTACCTGACGACCTTCGGCCTCCTCGGCCTCTACGCGGGCGTGATCCCCGTCCTCGTGGGCCTGCTGTGGTATCCCTTCCTGCGCCGGATCGACCGCAAGTGGATCCACTTCTACCTCAGCCTCACGGTGGGCCTGCTGGCCTTCCTCGTCGTCGATGCGTTCGAGGACACGCTCGAGGCGTCGGCGCTCGTGCCGGAGGGGTTCCAGGCCGCCGGGCTCATCGCCGTCGGCGTGATCGGCGCCATCGTCGGCCTCAGGGCCCTCGGTAATCTCGGACGCGGCCGGAAAGCCGGAGGCTCCGCGGGCTCGGGGGACGGCGGGGCGAGTCCCGGGCTCACGGTGGCGTACCTGATCGCCATCAGCATCGGGCTGCACAACCTCGGCGAGGGGCTCGCGATCGGGGCGGCCTTCTCCCTGGGCGAGATCGCGCTCGGGAGCTTCCTCGTCATCGGCTTCGCGCTCCACAACACGACGGAGGGGCTGGCGATCGTCGCGCCCGTTGCGGATCGGCGGCCCGCGCTGCGGCACTTCGCGTTCATGGGCGGAATTGCCGGACTCCCGACCGTCCTGGGAGCGTGGGCGGGCGGATTCTCCTATTCCCCGACGCTGGCGACGTTCTTCCTCGCCCTCGGCGCCGGAGCCATCCTGCAGGTCATCGTCGAAGTCACCCGGCTGATCCGGAAGAGCTGGCCGCAGGGCCTGTTCACCCCGCTCAACGCCACGGGCCTCCTCCTCGGCCTGCTGGTCATGTACGGCACCGCACTCATGGTGACCGCGTAGCTGCTGGTCTGGCGGCGTAAGCCGGTGTGGTGTCACACGAAAGGAGGCACGATGCTCGGCGGAAGAAACCCCGGCCTCGGTCTGGCCATCCTCCGCGTGGTGATCGGACTGATCTTCGTTATGCACGGCGGTCCCAAGCTGGCCGGAGGCATCGAGGGTACCGCGGCCTTCCTCGCGTCGCTCGGCATCCCGCTCTCCGGGATCGCGGCGTGGGGGATCGCGCTCGCCGAGACCCTTGGCGGCGCAAGCCTGATCGCCGGCCTGTTCGTGACCCCATTCGCCCTGCTGCTCGCCGCGCACATGCTGACGGGGATCTTCCTCGTGCACCTGGCCAACGGCTTCTACGTCGTCGGTCCGGGCCAGGGCGGCTATGAGTTCAACCTGCTCCTGATCGCCGCCTTGCTGACCCTCGTGCTGGCCGGATCGGGGATCGCGACGCTCAAGAGCCTCTTCGAGAACGACGTGGAGGTGGTCATCGACTGAGACGTTCCCGCGGGAACGTCTCGCCGCATCGACACGGCGCACGAGGCCGCCTAAACTGGCAGCATGCACCGGCTCACCGTTCCCCTGCTTCTTGCCACGCTCGTGCTTCCGTACGCGCGCGCCCCGCTGTGCGAGGCGGGGTCGCACGAGCACGGGGAGCACCACGCGATGGAGGGGTTGCCGACTCTCGTCGAGCCTCCGGCGGAGGGCCCGGACGCGGGAACGGACTGTCACTCGCTGATGGGTTGCGCCGTCTTGCTGCACGCCTCGCTACCGATGAGCACGGCCGGCTTCCGCTCCTTCGCACACGACTCGGACGCCGCGCTCTCCGGCGCCGCATGCCAACTGCGGTCCAGAGCCTCTCCCGACACGCCTCCGCCCAAGACCGTCTGAACGGACTCACCCACACGAGCGCCCCGGTCTCCGTTCGACGACGGCGGTCCGCGGGCGAGTTGTTACCGTTCAGATGAGGGGCATCCAATGCCAGCCGTAACCCGTGTCCGCAGGTCCCGCTTGAAGGGCGGGATCCGACGGGGCATCCGGTGTTTCGCGTGGGTCGTGGCGGTCGGGGGGGCCATGGCGTCCCCGTCGCGGGCTCAGGAGCGCGATACGCTCCACCTGTCCGATGCGGTCGCCGTCGCGCGCGGCGCCAACCCGATGCTGCGGGTCGCCCGCCTGCGGGCCGACGCCGCCCGGGCCCGCGTGCCGCAGATGGGCGCGCCGCCGGACCCCGTCGTCTCGTTTCGCCTCGGAAACCGTCCCCTCGACGGGTTCGGAGCCGGCGAGCGAATGACGATGAACACGCTCCAGTTGCAGCAGACGCTGCCCTGGCCGGGGAAGCTCGGATTCGCGGAGGCGCGCGCGGCACACCTCGCGGGCGCCGAGGAACTGGCGGTCCTCGATGCGGAGGCCGCGCTGGTCCGGCGCGTGAAGGGGGTGTACTTCGAACTCGCCTTCGAGGACCGGGCACTGGACATCATGCGCGACACGCGCGACCTCCTGCGCGAGTTCCTCGATGTCTCCAACACACTCTACGCGGTGGGGACGGGCCTTCAGAACGACGTCCTGCAGGCGCAGGTGGCCGTCGCCACGATGACCGAAGACATCGCGGCGGCGGAACAGACCAGGCTCGCCATGGCGGCCCGGCTGAATGCGCTCCTGGGGCGCGGGCCCGAACGAAACGTGGGGGCGCTCGAACTGCCCGGCGCCGGCGAGCCCCTTCCCGGCGTGGCGAACCTCATGGCGCTGGCTGCCGAGAGAAGACCCGCGCTGCGCGCCGCCCGCGAGCGGATCCGGGCGGCGGAGTCGGCCTACGAGGGTGCCCGCCGCGCCCTCTACCCGGACCTGTGGTTAGGGGCGGATTACGCGCACCGGCCGCGGTTCGCGGACATGCTGAGCTTCAGCGTGGGCGTCAGCATCCCGTTGTGGGCGGGTTCCCGCCAGTTCGCCATGCGCGACGAAGCGTTCGCCCGGCAGGCCGCCGAGGAGGCCGCCGAACTCGAACTCCTGAACGAGACCTACGCCCGGATCGCGGAGGCGCGGGCCGAGTCCGACCGCGCCCTGCGGCTCCACGACCTCTATGCCACGTCGATCCTCCCGCAGGCGCGCGCCGCGGTGGAATCGTCCCTCTCCGCCTACCGCGTCGGGCAGGTGGACTTCATGACGCTCGTGCAGAGCGAGCTCACGGTGAACCGCTACGAGATCGAACGCGTGCGGCTCACCGCCGCGTATCACACGGCCGTCGCGGAGATCGAAGCCCTGCTGGGGGGCGAAACGGAGGTAATCCGATGAGACGATGCAACCTCTTCCCGTTCGCGCGCGCCCGGCTCCGACTCGTTCCGGTCGCGGCCGCGCTCTGGGCCTGCGGCGGCGGCTCCGAGATGGCGGAGATGCCCGGCATGGAAGGCGATCACGCGGCGCACATGCCCGCCATGGTCGCGCCCGCGGAAACCGACACGGCGCCAGCGCTCGGGCGCGGTCTCGTGCAGCTCACGTCGGAACAGGAGCAGGCGCTCGGCGTCACCTATGCCACCGTGGAGAGGATCTCCGCGGTACGCGAGATCCGAACCGTGGGCCGCATCGATGCCCCCGAGGGCAACATCGCCGAGATTACGCCAAAGACCGACGGCTTCGTCGAGGAACTCCTGGTCGCGACCACGGGAGAAGCCGTTCGCCGCGGCCAGCCGCTGCTCACGATCTACAGCCCCGCGCTCGTCGCGGCCCAGGAAGAACTGTTGACGGCTCGCCGGCTCGCCGCACAGGTCGACCCGGCCGCCACCGAGGCGTGGTCGAGCGCGCAGTCCATGCTCGAGGCGAGTCGCCGCCGCCTCGCCTGGTGGGATATCACCGACGAGCAGATCGAGCGGCTCGAGCGGACCGGGGAAGTGACGAAGACGCTGCGCCTCGTCGCTCCGGTGAGCGGGATCGTGCTCGAGAAGGATGTCGTCGAGGGACAACGGGTCACGTCCGGCACGCGGCTGTACCGGATCGCCGACCTCTCGACCGTGTGGGTGGAGGGGGAGGTGTTCGAGCGGGACCTGCAGTTCGTCGAGGTGGGCTCGCAGGCCCATATCGAGGTTACCGCCTATCCGGGCGAACACATGATGGGGGCGGTGAGCTTCGTCTATCCCACCATCGAGATCGCAAGCCGCACGAACCGCGTCCGGGTCTCGGTCCCGAACCCCGGCCTTCGCTTCAAGCCCGGGATGTTCGCCACCGTCTTCTTCGAGGTCGCCGCGATCCGGGACGACATCGCGGTGCCGCTGGAGGCCGTCGTCGTCACGGGGGAGCGCAACCTCGTCTTCGTGCGCGATGAGGCGGGGGTGCTGATGCCGCACGAGGTCGTGCTGGGAGCACGGGCCGGAGACCGGGTGCAGATCCTGAGCGGCCTCGCGGAAGGGGAGACGATCGTCGCCTCCGCGAACTTCCTCATCGACGCCGAATCCCGCCTCGGTGCGACGGGCGGGAGCATGCCCGGCATGCAGCACGGTGGCCACAGCGAGGAGGGCCGATGATCGGCCGCGTCATCGCCTGGTCGATCCGGAACCGATCCCTCGTCCTTCTCGGCTCGGCCGCCATCGTCGGCGCCGGCCTGTGGGCCGTGCGCACGACGCCGCTCGACGCCATCCCCGACCTGTCGGACGTGCAGGTCATCGTCCAGACCGATTTCGCGGAACAGGCGCCTCAGATCGTCGAGGACCAGGTCACGTACCCGATTGCGTCGGAGATGCTGAAGGTGCCGGGCGCGCGCGTCGTGCGCGCCTTCTCCTTCTTCGGGCTCAGTCTCGTGTACGTGATCTTCGAAGACGGGACGGACATCTACTGGGCCCGCTCGCGCGTCCTCGAATACCTGAGCGGAATCCGGCGGCAGTTGCCGGAGAACGTCGTACCCGTGCTCGGCCCGGACGCGACGGGCGTGGGCTGGGTCTACGAGTACACCCTCGAGTCGGACAGCCTCGACCTTGCGGAACTGCGCACGCTCCAGGACTGGTACCTCCGCTACCAACTGACGGCCGTGCCGGGCGTGGCCGAAGTCGCGAGCCTGGGCGGGTTCGTGAAGCAGTATCAGGTGGAGGTGAACCCGGAGCGGCTGCGCGCGTTCGACATCCCCGTGACGCGGGTGTCCCGGGCGATCGGGGATCACAATATCGACATCGGGGCGCGCGTCCTGGAGATGGGGGGACGCGAATACATGATCCGCGGCCTCGGCTACCTGCGGGGCACGCTGGACATCGAGAACGTGGCTGTCGGGTCGACGCCGAACGGCACGCCGATCCGGGTGGCCGATGTGGCGACGGTGCAGGAGGGCCCGGCCCCCCGGCGCGGCGTCGCGGATCTGGACGGCCGCGGCGAGGTCGTGGCCGGGATCGTCGTCATGCGCTTCGGCTCGGACGCGCTCGAGACGATCGAGCGGGTGAAGGAGCGGCTGGAAGAGATCAACGCGGGACTCCCGGCCGGCACCCGGCTGCGGCCGGCCTACGACCGCAGCGACCTCATTCACCGGGCCATCGACACGCTCCGCGAGAAGCTCGTGGAGGAATCGCTCATCGTCGCCGCCGTGGCGCTGATCTTCCTGCTCCATCTCCGTTCGGCGCTCGTTGCGGTCGTGACGCTGCCCCTCGGCATCCTCATCTCGTTCATCGTCATGCGCTGGATCGGCGTGAACGCCAACATCATGAGCCTCGGCGGGATCGCGATCGCGATCGGAGCCATGGTGGACGCGGCCATCGTCATGGTCGAGAACATGCACAAACATCTTGAGCGCGCCGCCCCCGGCGCCTCGCGCTGGGACGTGGTCCTCGAGAGCGCGAAGCAGGTGGGTCCGCCCCTCTTCTTCTCCCTCCTCATCATCACGTTCAGCTTCCTCCCGGTGTTCGCGCTCGAACAGCAGGAGGGCCGGCTGTTCAAACCTCTCGCGTTCACCAAGACGTTCGCCATGGCGGGGTCCGCGTTCCTCGCGATCACCCTGGTTCCGGTGCTCATGGGGTATCTCGTGCGCGGACGGATCCGTCCGGAGCGGGCGAACCCGGTGAATCGCGCCCTGCGCTGGCTCTACCGACCCTTCCTCGGCTTCGCGCTCCGCCGCCCGTGGCTCGTCGTCGCGGCCGCCGTGGGGGTGCTGGGCGCGACGATCCTGCCGTGGCAACGGCTCGGCAGCGAGTTCATGCCGCCGCTCCAGGAAGGGTCGATCCTCTTCATGCCGACGACCGTCCCCGGGGCGTCGATCGCCCAGGCTCGGGAGATCATGCGATACCAGGACAGCGTCCTCGCGTCCTTCCCCGAAGTGGAGACAGTGCTGGGGAAGGCCGGGCGCGCGGAAACCGCCACGGATCCCGCCCCCCTCGACATGTTCGAGACGACGATCACCCTGCGGCCGCGGGAGGAATGGCGGCCCGGGGTCACCTACGCCGGGCTGCTGTCGCAGATGGACGAGGCGGTGGCTCTCCCCGGCGTGACGAACGCGTGGACGATGCCGATCAAGGGACGCATCGACATGCTCGCCACCGGCGTCCGCACTCCGGTGGGGATCAAGATCTTCGGCCCGAATCTCGACACGCTGCAGGCGCTCGGGGAGGAGGCGGAGCGTATCGTGCGCGAGATCCCCGGGACGCGGAGCGCGTTCGCGGAGCGCGGGGTCTCCGGCTACTACGTCGACATCGACGTCGACCGGCCGGAGGCGGCGCGCTACGGCCTCAACGTCGGGGATGTGCACAACGCGATCATGGCGAGCGTCGGCGGGATGAACGCGACGGTCACGGTGGAGGGGCGGGAGCGCTACGCGGTGAACGTCCGCTATCCGCGCGAGTTGCGCGACGATCTGCAGAACCTGCGCGAGGTGCTGGTGCCCGTCCCCGATGGCACGCAGATCCCGCTCGGCCAGGTGGCGCGCGTGGCGGCCGTCCAGGGGCCCATGGCCGTGAAGACCGAGGACGCCTTTCCCGTTACCACGATCTTCGTCGACATCGAGGGCGTCGATGTCGGGAGCTACGTGGAGGTGGCCCGGCGCGTCGTCGCCGCCCAACTCGAACTCCCGAGCGGGTATTCCCTCGTGTGGAGCGGGCAGTACGAGTTCATGCAGCGGGTGCAGGAGCGCCTGCGCGTCGTGATTCCCGTCACGCTGGGGATCATCTTCCTGCTCCTCTATCTCAACTTCCGCGGCGTGGCCGAGTCGCTGATCGTCATGCTGGCCCTCCCGTTCTCGCTCGTGGGCGGGATCTGGTTCCTGTGGCTCCTGGGCTACAACACGAGCGTTGCGGTCTGGGTCGGGTTCATCGCGCTGGCCGGCGTGGCGGCGGAGACCGGCGTGGTGATGCTGATCTACCTGGACGAGGCGTTCGCGCGTCGCCGCCGCGAGGGCCGGATCCGGACCGCCGCGGACGTGGCGGAGGCCGTTCGCGAGGGGGCGCTGGAGCGGCTGCGCCCGGTCGTGATGACGGTGATGGCGATCACTGCGGGTCTGATGCCGATCCTGTGGAGTTCCGGCACCGGCGCGGACGTGATGAAGCGGATCGCGTCGCCCATGGTCGGCGGAATGATGTCCGCGACGGTACTCACCTTGCTCGTCATCCCCGCCATCTACCTGCTCTGGCGCCGCTCGCAGCTCCGGCGCATGGCGGGCGCACCGGTGCTACCCGGTTCTCAGGCGTGAGGGCCCGCCGGACGGCGAGCCGTCAGTCGCCCGGCGGGGGGCCGAGCGGGCTCGGGTCGCAGCCTTCGGTTTCGCGGGTGTAGGCGATGCTCGAGATCTTCCAGCCGTCTCCCGTCTGCACGAGGCTGACCGCGTCGATGCCGCAGTGGCTGAACTGGCCGTCCACGTGGAAGTCGTAGGGCGTCCACACGACGGCGATCGGACCCTCGATCATCACGTGCGGGTCCCACATCCGTTCCAGCAGGGCGGGGCCCGGCTGGCCGATGGAGGCGGCGAACTCGGCGCCAGTGCTCTCCCGCACCTGCACCCCGTCGGGAGTCTCCGCCGCAGCCACGAAGGTGGCGCCTTCGGTCAGCAGACCGCGGATCGCATCGCCGTCGCGGGCGGCCATGGCGTCGAACAACGCCTGCACGGCAGCGACCGCCCCCGCTTCGGCGTCATCCTGTGCGGCGGCGTACGCGGGCGTGACGAGGATCGCCGCGGCGAGAAGCAACGTCGCTCCGAACTTTCTCATGAGATTCTCCCGATTCCTGTGGTCGGTCGTCATGGACTTTCCCGGCCTCAATACGCGGTCGTGCGAAACACGGGCTGAAAGAGTCGGGTGCGGTGCGCGCAGACCGGGTCCGCGGGGCACGCCGCACAGTCCGGTTCCGTCATCTCCGGGCAACGCGTCCGGTTCTGAAAGAAGAACCAGTCCACGGCCCCCATGGAGCGCCCGCTCAGGCGCCGGATCTCACCCACTGCCTCGTGGCAGGCGGCGCGCACGGCCCCCTCCTCTTCCGCGCCCACAACCTCCCGCTTCGCGAGCCTCGCGGCCAGCGTCTCGTCGGTCACGGAGACGACACCGAGCCGGAGGCAACTGCGCTGGCAGTGGTAGTCGACGATCGGCGGCACGTCCTCCCCCTCCCTGAGCCGCAGGAAGCGTTCCGGCCGCTGGCCGAGGATCGCGGCGAGGAGGGCGGACTTCTTCCGCCACGGATCTTCCTTGTAGCCGCCGACCGCATCGAGGCGCGTGAGAAAGCGGGCGAGGGGCCGCTCCGCGGCGTTGGCTTCGGCCAGGAGCGACGCCGGCGTCAGGCCGAGACCGAGCATGTCGCGGCCGTACGCCCGCGCGCACGCCGGATGGAGGGCGCCGGCCGGGAGTGGGTTGTGTCCGCCGTCGTCTCGGAGGCGATGGTCGAAGTCCGCGTCGCCGAGGACGGCCTGGCCCGCCGGGGTGAGTTCGTGCGGCGCCTCGCGGGCCCAGCGCAGGTAGGCGGCCCACAGGTAGTCGCTGCCCTTGAGGGGCCGCCCCCCCAGAGAGGCGATCATGGGTTCCCCGTAGCGGCCCGCCCGCTCGTGCCAGAAACCGAACTGCTGGACGGTCCCGGCGAAAAAGAGATCGAGCGCGGCCGGATCGCCGGGTTCGGGGAAACCCGGGCCGGTGAAGTCGAAGGCTACGGCCTCCGGGGCGGTCGCAATGACCCCGGCCACGCGCCGAATACGGTCCCGGTCGAGGCGGATCCGGACATCCCGCGCCGCCGCCGCCGGGGGGTCGTCCGAGAGGAGGGGCGCCGGACCGATGCCCGTCACCGTCTGCGCGGCACAGGCCGCCGCCACGCGCGCCGCGATGGCGGGATGGTCTCCGGCCGCGAGCCGGGCCAGCGCCGTCCCGCAGAAGGTGTCGCCGGCCCCCGTCGGATCCACCTCCTCGACCTCGGGGGCCGGAACGTCAATCGCGTGGTCGCCCAGGACGACACGAGCCCCGCGCGGTCCCCGGGTGATGAAGACCACGCGCCCCGGCGGCACCGCCACGTCATCGAGCGACCCGAAGAGGAGACCGGCTTCCTCCTCGTTGCAGAAGAAGTAGTGGGACGCCTCCACCACCCGCGCGACGACCTCCTGGTGCGCCCGGATCCCCGGCGCGTACGTCCCGCACCCGACCCGCACGCCCGCCTTGGCCAGCCGCCGAGCGAACCCCAGCTGCAGTTCCGGGTCGAGGAGCGGTACGACGTAGGCGAAGGCCCCCGGCCCGGCGTCCGGGATGTCGCCGTAGCGGATGTCCCCCTCGGAACCGCGCACCGCTTGGCGATAGACGGTCCGGCCGTCGGGGAAGTATTCGATCTCGAAGTGGGGGAGCGCGGAGGGCGGGACGGGCGGCCCGCGCCAGTCGAGGAGGCGGTCCGCCGCTTCGAGTTCCGCCGGCATGGGATCCGGCCGCGGCGCGACGACCGTGACTTCGGCCCCGACCCGTTGCGCCGCGAGCGCCGTGTAGAGTCCCGCGCCTCCGGCGGACCGCACGGAGCGGCCGCCGTAGTGCAGGAGGTCCAGAGAGGGGCTCCCGACCACGAGGAGCCGTGGCCGGGTGCTCATGCCGCGGGCGTCAGTCGCCCTGCTGCTGGTCCGTCGTGATGCGCCCGGCCGCTCCGGCGGGCCCGTTGTCCCAGTCCTGGGCGCTGGAGACGTTCGGCACGCCCCAGTCGTCGCCGTTCCACCCCTGGAAGCCCTCCATCCGGAAGGTCCACAGACCCGTCGTCATGTCGCTCACCACGATGAGCCCGTCCTCGTTCCGAATGTCGACCCCGAACGTTCCGTTGAACACGGGCGTCCGATCGACGTTCGGCGGCCCGAGGTACGTGTCGTAGTGGCCCACCGTGATCGGGTTCTCCGGGTCCATCATGTTGAACACGACGAGGCCGTCCAGGTAGCCGGACACGAACACGAGCGGCCAACGCACCTCGTGGTTGTGCACGAGGTTCTTCCAGTTCGCCGTCCACGCCGCGATCGGGCGGTTGATCGCCGGCACCTCGCCGTTCAGTCCGGGCCTGAGGTCGAAGATCCTGAGCGGCGCGTACTGATACTCCGTCTCCGCGATCGCGAAGTTGCCATCCGGCGTAGGCGTGAAGGTGTGTCCGCTGCGAATGCCGGAGACCCCGACGATCTGCGTCAGCAGCTCCGGGTTGTCGAGATTCGTCACGTCGTAGATGTAGTAGCCGCCGGTGCCGCCGCCGTAGAAGCGGTCCGTCCCCGTTTCCGGGTGATAGCCGAGATAGAAGTCGTGGTATCCCCGCCGGCGGTTCCCCTGCATCCCCTGATCCGGGACTGGGATCTGCGCCACCATCGCGTCGCCGCCCCCGTCGACGAGGGCGCCGAGGTCGTAGACGGCCGCGTACGGTCCCGACACCGTGGCGACGAGATACACGTTCATGTTCGAGTGCTTGTAGATGAAGATGTTGTGGAAGCCGCCGGGGAGATCGGGTTCCCTGATGCGGGCCACCTCACGCACCGTCGAGGCGTCCGGCAGTCCCGTCACGTCGAGGACGACGGCCCCCATGTCGGAGTCCGGGCCGCCCTGGCCGAATTGGAGCGACTGCACGACGTAGTAGCGGTCGCCCCACTTGAAGTGCTTCACGTCCATCCCGCCGGTGCGCTGGTGGAGATCCTGGTCCTCGATCCGCCACTCGTACAGCACCTCGGGGTTCTCCGGATCCTCGATCGAGACGATGTCCAGCCCTTTCGGACCGACCGGTCCGTACTGCATGCGCGCCACGTACGCGTACGGCCGGTGCATCTCCTGCTCGATGTCCATGTCCGCGATGCTGAGCCGCGGGCCGAGCGGGACGTGTCCGAGCACTTCCATATTCCGGCTTCCGCGCTCCACGACGTCGATCGCCTGGGCGCCGAGCGCCGCCGGGGCGACGAACGCCGCGCCGAGCACGGCGATCGCGGAGAGTGTCAGGGTCCGATTTCCAACCTTCATTCTTTCCTCCGTTTCGAGCGGCTAGCCGGGGTCCACCGTGAACAGCATGGACATGCCGGCCTCCAAGTGCTCCGCAATATGGCAGTGCGCCATCCATCGGCCAGAGTTGGAGGCCTCGAGCAGGATGTCGAACGTCGATCCGACCGGGATCACGACCGTGTCCTTCCAGGCGAGATTGTCCGACGGCACTCCGTCCCTCGAGAGAATCAGGAAGCGCTGCCCGTGGATGTGGATCGGGTGCTGCATGGGGTGGAACGAGCGGCGCTGGTTGTGGATACGGATCTTGAGGATGTCCCCCTCCGTGAAGCGCCAGTCGATGTCCCCGTTCTCCTTCCCCGTGCGCGTGTCGCGCATGATCCACGTCAGGTTCTCCGACGTCGAAAGGTAGTTCATCATCGGCATCGCGTCCGTCCATTCGACGGGCGGGAAGTACAGCGTGTCGATCGCCATCACGGCGACGATGTCGCTGGGCAGGTCCCCCACGCGAGCCGTGAGTTCGAGTTCGTGGTCGACGGGCCGGTCGAACTCGGCGCGGTAACGGTCGATGTCCTCGATGACGTCCGCGTGTTCCCGCAGGGCGGAGAACGCATCCCCGTGGTCCTCCGCCACCGGCTCGTCGAGGACGGTGACGATCCCGAGCGTGTCCGTCTGCGGATAGAAGCGGCCGTTGAAGTGGTCGATGGCCTGGATCGGATTGAGGAGCGCGTACGTGCCGGGCTCGTCGAAACGCGCATCGACGATGTACCGCTGGGCGGGGGCGAGGACGACGTTCGAGACGAAGCTCTCGCGCTCGAACTTGCTCACGTCGGCGCCCACCAGCTTCATCTCCGCGCCCTCGAGGACGAGGTTGAAGGTGCGCGTGTTGGCGACGTTCGTGAGGTAGAGCCGGCGGACCTCGCCGCGGCGGACCGTCGCCTCCCAGCGCGGCTCGCCGTTCACGAGCAACTGGTTCCCGAAGCGGCCCATCAGCGTCTGCACGGCAGCTTCGCGCCCCCAGGGGAAGAGTCCTCCGTCGTCGATGAGCAGGTCGTCGAGCATGAGGAAGTCCTCGCCGTTCGCCGGGCCGTAGTAGTCCGCGGCGGGCGCGTCGACGAGCATGTTCCCGTACAGGCCGAGGTCCTGCTGGATGTCCTCGCGGTGGTGGGGGTGATACCAGTAGAGGCCGGCGTCGGGGAAATAGACCCGGTACATGAACGATTCGCCCGGTTCGACCGGGTCCTGGGTGACGCCGGGCACGCCATCGAACTCGTTCTCGAGTCGCAGGCCGTGCCAGTGGACGGCCGTCGGCAGGTCGATGTGATTCGTGAACAGGACGATGATCTCCGCGCCCTGCGGGACGCGGATGAGGGGCCCGGGGTACTGCCCGTTGAAGCCGTACATCGTGAAGGTCCGCATCCCGATCGTGCGCCGGACGAACCCGGCCTCGAGGCGGAGCGTGTCGCCGTCGGCCACCTCTACGACCTCGCGGAAGACCGCCTCCGGGAGCATCGCGGGATCGTGCCCGGGGTCGGGCAGGTACGGGGTCACCCCGGGGACGGCGCCCATCAGGCCCGGAAGCATCATCGGCATCGGGATCGGCTGCGGCGGCATGCGCCACACGGCCCCCATGCTGTCGGTCGCCATCATGTGGCCCGCGTGCTCCTGCCCCGATGCCGGTGCGCCGGGCAGCCACACCAGCGCCTGGATGGCCGCTCCGGCGGCAAGGCGACGGGCCGCCCGCCCGCCCGGTCTGCTCTTCGTACCGCGCGGCATCACGGTCCCGGCCGGCTCGCTATCGCCGACTCAGAAGTAGAGTTGGCAGTTCATGGCCTCGAACGGGCCGTGGCCGGCCATGGTGTGCAGCCGGCCTGAGGGGGAGAGGCCGGTGAGCACGATCGGCCCCTGCCAGCGCTCGACGTCGGCCGACGCCTCCTCGCTCACGAACACGAGGAACTGGTTCCACGCGACGCGCGCCGTGAGCCGGTTCTCCTCGCTGAGCGTGCCGAGCTGCACCCACTCGTCGAGTTCGGGCTTCGCGGCCCACGCGACGTAGACCGCCCCGCCGCGGCGGCGCAGCCGGTCGACCTGGATCTCGAGGTCGAAGGTCTGGAAGCCGCCGTCGTCCACGGTGATCTCGAACGGTGAGCCGGGCTGCGTGAGCGTCATCGACCCGCGGCTCCCGGGCGCGCTCTGCGTGCCCGAAAGCGGAACCACTTCGGGTGTGACGAGGCAGGCGCCGACCCGGGGTATCGCGCCGACCCACGGCGCCGCCCCCACCGGAGCCGGGACGTCGCTCAGCCCGGCGGCCCGTGCCTCGCCCGACACGAGCGCGCCGAGGGCGATCACGAAGCCGACGGCAGCGCCGACCGTGCCGACGGGCTGTTTCATGCTCTTCATGCTCGAAAGGTCGATTCCGGCGCCCCGCCTTGCAAGCACCGGCGGGCGGGCGCGCGCGCAGGGCGATCGACCATCAGTCCGACCCGGGCCGCCCGGCTCTCCCGCGTCTGCCACCAGGGCCGTCGGGCTGACCGGTCTCGGCATCGGTGAGATCGAGGCCCAGGTCGAAGGTGGCGGCGTATCCGTGGTCCGTCTCGCTCACCTGCGCCATCAGGCTCTCGCCGCCGTCACGGCGAAAGATGCCGTCGTCCGCGTTGGTCACGGGGCGCTGTCCGCGCGCCGCGTACGGCGCCTGTGCGTGCACGCTGTCCGTGAGTGCCTCGTCGAAGTAGAGCTGCGAGGTGAACTCGTACGGCTGCCCGGAGATGTCGGTGCGCACCTTGAAGTGCACGTGGACGGCGCGCCCGCGGTACCAGCCCGGATAGATCGTCGTGAATCGGGCCACGCCGCTATCGTCCGTCTGCTGATAGCCCCGGAGGAAGTGCCGTTCCCTGGCCGATTCGGGGGCTCCCTCGTCCTCCACGCCGGAGTACACGCCGTCGGCGTCGCACTGCCACACGTCGATCAGCGCGCCCGGCAGCGCCGAGCAGTCGCCCCGGGAGATTCGCGAGAGGTTGAACCGGAGCGTCAGCGGTACGCCTTCGCTCACTGTTCCGGTCGACGGATCGGATCGGATGTCCGCGCGTTCGAGCCGCGCGTCGACGAAGAACGGCCCTTCGGTCTGTTCGGGCTTCGCCACACAAGCCGGCAGGGCGCGCGCGACCCCGTTCGCCTGGGCGGCGAGGGCCACGTCGGTGCCCGTCCCGAGGATCCACGGGCCCGCCGCCAGCGCCCCGCCGCCGACACCGAGGGCGGCGAGAGCTTCGCGCCGCGTCAGCACCCGACCCCGTTCGATGTCCTCGTGCTCCATTGCCGCACCTCCAGAGTCTTTGGGTCCCGTCCCGGGCGTCAGTCGCCGTCCGGCTCGCCCTCCTCGATGATGATCTCCCGCCGCGAAGACCGCGGCCTCCCGCCGCGACCCGATCCGCCGGTCCCGGGGCGCGTGCCGAAGTTGCCGTACAGGCCGCTGAACCCGCCGCCGGATCCGCTCATCACCTGGATCGTGCCACGCTCGATCTGGGCGCTCAGCCGGTCCCGGACCCGGGCGATGAGGCTCCGCCTCACCGGCGGGACGAGCAGCAGGATCCCGGCGATGTCCGTGATAACACCTGGAGTGATAAGCACGATGCCCGCGACGAGGATCAGGAGCGCATGGACGAGCGATTCGCCCGGAAGCTGGCCGCCCTGGAGTTCGTCGCGGACGGCCAGCCAGCCCCGCAGACCTTCGCGCCGCGCAAGCCAGGCGCCGGCGAACCCCGTCCCCATGACGAGGAGAAGCGTGGGGCCGAGTCCGAGCAGACCTCCGACTTGAATGAGGAGCGCGAGTTCGACGACCGGAACGATCGTGAACAGCAGGAACAGCCGCAGAAGCACGGTCAGAACCCGAACATCATCAGAACCCGAACATCATCAGAATCCGGACACCGTCAGAAGCCCATCATCGCCCGCACGGCCGGGTCGATCCTCTCCGGGGTCCAGAACGGCTTCCACACGAGGCTTACGACCGCCTCATCCACCCCGTCCACCGTCTCCGCCGCGTCCTTCGCGCCCCCGAGAATCTGACCGCCCGCGGGGCAGCCGGGGCTCGTCAGCGTCATCGTGACCTTCGCCTCGCTCCCCTCGACCTCGACATCGTACACGAGCCCGAGATCCACGATGTTGATGCCGAGTTCGGGATCCGTCACGGCGCGAAGCGCGGTTCGCACCTTCTCCTCGATCTCGGGCGTCACGTCGTCGGCCGAGCCCATGCCGTCCATCGGGTCCCTCGTATCCTTCGATTCCATCTGTTTCGTCACCTTTCGACGGTTTTCCTCGCCCCAGCCCCTATCCGACCAACTCGCCTAACCGACCAACTCGCCCGGCCGCACGCCCGGCTTCTCGAATTCCTTCAACAGATCCTCCACCGTCGGACGCGCGCGCACCAGCGCCCGGCAGTCCTCCATCGCGCCGGTTGCGTTGATGAGGATGGTGCCGGTGAGCCGGTTGTCCGTCACGCAGTACACGATCGAGCGGCCGGAGCCGAGTTCGCCGGAGACGATCGTGCGGTCCACTTCGGCCGTCTCTCCGAACACGTTGATACTGAGATCGAACACGTGCGTGAAGAAATAGGAAAGGTGGTCGAAGGCCTCCCTGGCGCCGGCCATGTTGCGGCCCGCGTGGCGCCCGTGGGCGCGGGCGTGGTCCCAGTGTTCGAGGCGCGAGAGTCCGCCCACCAGGGGGTCCGGGAAGCGGGCCACGTCGCCCGCCGCGTAGATGTGGGCGGCCGTCGTCTCCGCGAACCCGTCCACGACGATCCCGTCCTGGACCGCGAGGCCGGCCTCGGCACCGAGTTCATCGTTCGGCGACATCCCCACGCCCACGATCGCAAGGTCGGCGGGGATTTCCTCGCCGCTGTCGAGCACGACCCGCGCAAGGCGTCCCTCACCTTCGAAGGCGGCCACGCTCGACCCCATCATGAAGCGCACGCCCCGCTCCTCGAAGTAGCGGCGGAGGAACCCCGCGATCGCCTCGGGGAAGACCCGAGTCCAGACCCGCGGCTCCACCTCGACGACGATTGCATCGACGTCGAACTTCGACAGCGATGAGGCCAGTTCCATCCCGATGAAGCCGGCGCCGACGAGCACGACGCGCGAGGCGCCGCGGGCCATCTCGCGCAGTTGCTCGGAGTCGGACGCGGTGCGGAGGGTTGCCACACCCGCAAGGTGGCTTCCCGGAACCTCGAGCCGCTTCGCCCGCCCTCCCGTGGCGATCAGAATGCGGCCGCCTCGAATCGCGTCACCCTCGGCCGTATGGACAGTCATGGCGCGAGCGTGCAGACGCTTCACCGGCGCGTCCGTGAACAGCGTGAGTCCGTCCGCCCGCTCCTCGAACCAGCGTGCGGGCTTCACGTGCAGCAGATCACGCGGCGCCCCTTCCGCCTGCAGGAACTCCTTGGACAGGGGAGGCCGGTGATAGGGAGGGTCCGGCTCCTCCGCGAACATGGCGATCGAGCCCTTGCGGTCGATGTCGCGGATCCCGTCCACGGCCGAGACCGCCGCGAGGCCGCCCCCCACGATGACGTAGTCGAAGGTTCGCATCCGGCGTCAGCCTCCGCCGTCTTCGGCCGACTGGTCGTGGACGATGAGCCAGGCCCCTTCCACGTTCAGCAGGACGAGTGTGAACGGCCCCGTCGACGTGACCGTCCCCTCGCGTTCGAGGACGTAGCGCGCCGTCGCGACGCCGACCCGCTCATCCACTTCCCGGACCCGCAGGCCCTCGAAGCGGAGGCTGTCGCGCGCCGCGCCCTGCGCGAACCCCGGGGCGTATCGCTCCCGGATCCCGTCGAAGCCCTCGATGAGCCCCGTCGATCCGATGTAGGTCGTCGTCGGAGATGGGGAGTAGGCGCTCATGAAATCCTCGAGATCGCCTGCGTTCCAGGCTGCCGCCTGCCGGTCGAGCAGGGAGGCGACCTGCTCGGCGAGGTCGGGCCCCTCGTCCGCCACCGGAGCGCCGTTACTGTCCAGCCGCTCGAAGCGGCAGCCCCCGGCCACGAGTCCGGCGGCCAGGACGGCCGCCGTCGCCGCCGCGAGTCTCGATCTTCGCCCCTCGATCCACAGACTTTGAGTCATTCGTCTCGTTTCAGTGCGCGCGTGAACAGTTCGACCGAGGCGTCGATCGCCTCTTCAAGCTCCGGCGTCGTGCCCGCGAACGGGTGTCCGGCCTGGAACGTATGCGTACCCCCTTCTACCCCGACGAGCCGCGCAAGGTCTCCCACCGCGTCGGCGATCCGCCAGGCGTCGCTGAAGGGCACGGACTCGTCGGCCGCCCCGTGTACCACGGTGACCGGAATCCGCAGGCTCGCGGCGCTGGCGAGCACGTCGAGGCGCTCCCGGTTCGCGCGCATGTCGTCGAGCACGTTCCGCTCGAGCGGCATGTCCTGCTTCGTGCGCGCGTTGGGGATGATCACGGTTTCCCCGGCGTCCCATCGGTCGGCGAAGCTCTCGTAGCGCGTGACCGAGGAGATCGAGGCCCACGTGACGAGGGCCCGGACCTGGGACCGCAGACCCGCCTTCAGGATGCAGGTGGCGCCGCCCCGGCTGTGTCCGAGCAGGCCGAAGCGCGTGGCGTGGGCGACCTCGATGTCTCCAAGGCGGCCGGCCGCGAGCCCATCGAGGATGACCTCCAGGTCCCACAGTTCGCGGGAGAAGGTGTTGTGGCTGAAGGCCTCCAGGTCATCGAAGTCCGAGTCGCGCACGCCGGAGCCGTCGAAGTTGAAGGAGACGACGGGGATCCCGGTCCGCTCCGCGAGTCGTGCGCAGAGATGGGGGAAGAACCCCCAGTCCTTGAACCCCTTGAAGCCGTGGCAGACGACGATCGCCGCGTCGCTCGAGGGGGAAACGTCTTCCGCGGGAGAGGCGTCGTTGGCGGGAGCAGCGGTCGACCAGTAGTCGCCGCGGAGTTCCGCGCCCGGCGGCGTGAGTCGAAACGGGGTGCGCGTCACGGTCTCCATCGCGTCTTCTGCGCCAGCCGTCATCCCGCTTCATCCCGCTGCCGCTGCGGCAGCCACATGGCGTCCTCGCGACCGGCGCGCCGGTTCGCGGCCCGGGCGAGGGTGAACAGCAGGTCGGAGAGACGGTTGATGTAGGGGACGACGACTTCGGCGAGGTCCGGGTGCTCATCGAGGAGAGCGGTGACGCCCCGCTCCGCCCGCCGACAGACGGTGCGCGCGATGTGCAACTGGGCGGCGAGGGGCGACCCGCCGGGCAGAACGAAGGCGTCGAGCGCGGGAAGCTCGGCGTCCAGCGCGTCGATCCAGGCCTCGAGCGCGTCGATCCGGTCGGCGGCGAGCGCGGAAATCGTGCCCTTCCGCAGCAACCGGTCGGGGTTGGCGGCGGCGAGGCGGGCCCCGATCGTGAACAGGTCCTCCTGAACGGCCCTGAGCGCCGGCCCGGATTCGCCGAGCGTCGCGCCCTGCGGGTCGAGGGCGAGCGCCACCCCGACCGCGGCGTTGAGTTCGTCGACCGTGCCGTATGCCGCGACCCGCGCGTCGTCCTTGGGGACGCGTGCGCCGCCGAGGAGACCGGTCTCCCCTCCGTCCCCACCTTTCGTGTATATCTTCAATCGGGATCGGCCATCATCGGGTTTGGCCGCGTGCCGCGCGTCCTGCGCCACGCTGATGGGCGAACCTTAACAGCCCGCGGCGAAACGCCGCCACCTGGCGCCGCCACGGGGCGCCGCCAACAAGGAGCCGTGACGTGAAGACCGACCGAAACGATGTCCGGCCTGCAGACGGGCAGTCACGAAGGGCCTTCATCGCGACGGCGGCGGCTGGCGTGGGCGCGGTCGCGGCAGGTTCGCTCGGTGCGTGTAGTCCGGGTGGTGAGGAGAGGACCGCGAGCGCATCGGACGGGGCGCGGGACGCCGGTGGCGGGATCGTCGTCGCGCGCGGGCCGATCGCCGTCGAGGCCGGGGTCGGAGCCCTGAGGCGCGGCGGCAACGCGATCGACGCGGCCGTTGCGACGGCGTTCGCGCAGTTCATCACGACGCCGTTCTCGGCGGGCGTGGGCGGCTTCGGCTGCATGGTCGTGTACGAGGCGAGCACGCGGCGCGCCACGTCCATCGACTTCCACGGGCGCGCGGGGCGTCGGGCCACGCCTGACATCTACCGCAGCGCGCTCGAGGGGCGGATCTACGGACACGCGGACCGCTGGAAGGTGCGCGGCGACATCAACCAGATCGGCTACAAGTCGGTCGTCACCCCGGGCACGATCGCCGGCTTGTGGGAGGCGTGGAGCCGCTTCGGGACCCGACCGTGGGCGGAACTGGTCGAGCCGGCGATCCGGCTCGCGTACGACGGGTTCGAGATCCCCGGCGCCCTGGCGCGCGGCTTCACGACGCGGACGGAATCGTCTTCGGGCGTCGTTCCGTTCTTCACCAAGGTTCGGACCACCGATGCCTCCGCGCGCATCTTCCTCAACGGCGGCGTGCCGTGGCGGGCCGGGGAACGGCTCGTGCAGCGGGACTACGGCCGCACGCTCGAACTCATCGCCGAGGGCGGTGCCGACGTGGTCTACCGTGGCGAGATCGCCGAGCGCATCGCGGCGGACTTCGAGCGCAACGGGGGCCTCCTCACGATGGCCGACCTCGAGGCGTACACGCCCGATGTCTACGATCCCGTCCATGGCACGTACCGCGGACACGACGTGTTCTCGAACGCCCTGCCGGGCAGCGGCGCCCAGGTCATCGAGATCCTGAACCTCCTCGAGGGATACGACGTGCCGGGTCTCGAACACGGGAAGGCGGAGCACGTCGAACTCCTGGGCCGCGCCCAGATCCTCTCCTTCATCGACCGGCGCCGGTACCACGGCGACCCGAAGTTCATCGACGACCCGACGGACATCCTCGTGTCGAAAGACCGCGCCGCCGAACTGAGGGACTTCATCGACCGGCGCGAACTCCCGCCCGATGTCGTGGAGGAGCCGCCGGAGGGGCCCGACACGACGCACCTCTCGACCGCGGACCGGGCCGGGAACTGCGTCGCGCTCACGCACACGCTGGGATCCGCCTCGGGGGTCGTGACCGAAGGCCTCGGCTTCACGTGGAACAACTGCATGTTCCAGTTCAACCCGGTGGCCGGACGGCCCAACAGCATCGCACCCGGAAAGGCGCGCATCACGGGGATCTCGCCCGCCATCGTGCTCCGGGATGGTCAGCCCATCCTGGTGACGGGCGCGGCCGGTGGCACGCGGATCCTGGGCGCCGTCCAGCACACGATCAGCAACACGGTCGACTTCCGCATGTCGGCGCTCGAAGCCGTCTCCGTCCCGCGCTGGCACTGGGAGGACCACCTGCTCGAGCTGGAGCCGCAGCTGTACCATCACTTGAAAGAGGAGCTGGAGGGACGCGGTCTGGAGGTCGCGAACGACGCCTTCGTCGCGCAACTCCACGCGGTCGGAATCGACCCGGATACGGGGCGACTGTCGGGCGGACCGGACCCGCGCGGGTGGGGCGGCGGATCGGCCACGGCAGGTTGACACTTTTCCGATGCGTTTGTATCCTGCGGGTCGCGCTGCGGGGTGGAGCAGTCTGGTAGCTCGTCGGGCTCATAACCCGAAGGTCGCAGGTTCGAATCCTGCCCCCGCTATCTCTCGCCTCGCCTCGCAAAGCTGCGGGGCGAGGCGTTTTGCTCTCCGATCCCTTTTTTGCGGGATCGGGGTACGATCCGGGGTAGCTCAGTGGCCAGAGCGGGTGGCTGTTAACCACTAGGTCGTGGGTTCGAATCCCACCCCCGGAGTGCAGCCGGGCCTTTGCCACGGGCTGCCAAAGGGCTGGGTAGCTCAGGCGGTAGAGCACGGCGCTGAAAACGCCGGTGTCGGCGGTTCGACTCCGCCCCCAGCCATTTGCCACGGGCCGCCGACGGCCGGTTCGCGGGAAGCGGCAGAGGGGCGTAGCTCAATTGGTAGAGCACCGGTCTCCAAAACCGGCGGTTGGGGGTTCGAGTCCCT
>JAPPBA010000022.1 GCA_026705295.1 Candidatus Palauibacter australiensis | reverse complement strand
CTCCGTCTGCATGCGGAAGGCGAGTTCGAAGGACTCGATGCGTCCCCTATCGCGTGGAGGATTCTTCTCATGCCGTACAAGACCAAGCCATCGCGGCCGCGTCTCAGTCCGATGAAGACATTCCAAGTGCTCGCCGTCGCAGCACTCCTGGCCTTCACCGGCGCCTTCGCTCAGGAGGACGCGGCCGGCGAGGACATTCTCACACCCGAGGTAATCGGCACCGCCGCCCTGCCGCTGAGCGAAAGCGGCGCGGTCGCGCTTCTCGTCGACGAGCGCGTCGCGTGCGTAGCCGATTCCTACGAGACGCGGGTCCGCTGCGTGGATGTAGAAGGGACCGTCGTGGGAGTCTTTGGCCGAGAGGGGGAAGGTCCCGGCGAGTTTGAGAGCCCAGCCTACCTCGCTCGCGGCGCGGACGGGACGGTTGGCGTCCATGACCCCGGACTGGGCCGCTTCACGGTGTTCGAGCCATCGGGTGCTCATGTATCGGATGTGCCGGCACCACTACTGGATGTGACCTTCCGGTCATTCGGCACAGTCCTCTCGGGTGTGAAGGTGGACATCATGATGATGCTCGGCCGCGCGGTTTCCGGTTCGCTGATGACCCGGTACGACATGGACATCGCCACCGGGGAGGTCGTGACGGAGGAAGCGTCACCGGAGGGGCCTTGGGGTGTCGCGTGCGGGGAAGTCACCTGGGGCATCCCGGACCGGACTGGGGGTTGGGTTTTCCTAGCCTGCGAAGGTCATCTGATCTTCGTCGGCAACACCGGCAATGCCACAGTGTTGCGTGCCCCGACGTACCTCGCGGACCTCCCCGACGAACGGGACGTGGCCCGCTACGAGGAATCGCTCATGGCCTTGAACATTGCGAATGGGTTCCCGTCCTCCACGGATGTTGACAGGAACCTGGAGAGCTATCGAGCCACGCCGAAGAAGTATTTTCTGAGCACGGCCGACCAGTTGTTCGACTCGGCCAACCGCTACTGGGTCGCCACGCAGCGCGACACGCATGAATGGTCCTATCTGGACGTGTACGAGAACGCCGCGTACGTGGGGTCGGTGAAGGTCAGGGACCGCCTACGGGGCTTCGACGTCCTGGGCTCGACTCTGGTGGTGCTGGTTGAGCGGCAGGTAGGCCCGAATGATCCCGACGGGATTCCGGACCGGGCGCTGGACTGGTACGACGTCGGGGAATTGGGGTTGGGGCGCTGACGTGCTGCCGGATCCCGCGCCCCACGGCTCAGCCGCCGCTGGGGCTCTCCGCGCGGGACCCCAGCGGTAGCATGATCCCCGCTTGAACGAAGATGTGCTTGGTCTTTCTACCGTCGATGTCAATCTCACCCAAGCCAGGGGCCCAAATCAGGTCCGCGGCTAGCTTGGGCAAGCCGCCGATCCCAACCTCGAGCGCGACGCCCGCGGCGATGCCGTAGTCCATCGACTTGACCGCGGTAGCGACGACCACAGGCGTGCCTACGCTTCCTTCGCCCTCACGCAAACAGATCGCATTCAGCTCACCCTCGTCCGGCGCTTCGGCACTTGCCGAGCAGGAGAGCAAATGGCCGGCCCATGGACCGGCGAGCAGGCTGACCGCGACACCCTGCGACTGGATCGGCGTGCGCAGCCTGATGAGCGCACTCACCTGCAGGTAGTCGAGCCGTGCGCCGACAACAACCCGTCGGCGATCTCGAACGCTGTTCGAGCCTTTCTGCGCAAATGACCCGCCGAACCGGAGCCCCAAACTGGGCGTGAGTGCGAAGCCGAGTTCGGCCCCGGCTACGACTCCCGTGCGCGGGGAGGTCACAACGCCCGCCTCATCCGTGCCGAGCAAGGCGCGGCCGAGCCCGCCCTTTACGGCGAGCGTGGCCTGACCAGCCAAGGGTGCAACAGAGACCAATACGAGCGTGATGACGGTGAAAAGAACTCGCATGTGAGACCTCCCTTGGTTTGGTCTGGCTTGAAGGGCAGCTAACTCGGATCCGCGAACATTGACGGCTACGAGAACTGTCGTCCCCCGTGCGATCGGATGGCGTCACCGCACGTCGCATGGTTCATACGGCCGCATAAACTATCGGATGGGGTCGCGCGCTTCGAGGGCACCGAGAACGCTGGCTTGATGAACCGCGGCGTGAGAAGATATTGCGGACGGCGAGCTACCTTTCGAAGAGGGCTCGTTGCGCATCGAGTTGCCACCTTTGCGCACGCTTCGCCTGTCACGAGAGGCAAGCGCACGCAGGAGCGCCGGACGTGGCGAGGGGGCGTCCACTCGATCGCTTACGTCCGATGACGGTCACCGAGGGCCACGGGAATCCGGTTCTTCCCGGCGGAAATATTGGTGGGAGCAATGCCGCCGATACGACAGTAAATCATTTATTGAAAGCGGTTTACGAAAAACATCCAAGCAGTCCGCGGGAACGTTCAAACCGGATCGAGCGGTTCAACGGACCCGTCCGTAGCGGTCCTCGAGGCGCACCAGGTCGTCCAGTTCCGGCGTGCTCACCTCGAGGATGACGCTGTCCTCGAGCGCCTCCATGCGGTGCACGTTCCCGGGCGGGATCGAGACGACCTCGCCCGGGAGCCACTCGAAGACCGCATCGTTGAGCGTGAAGCGCATGCGCCCGGACTGAAGCAGCATCGTCTCGTGCTTCACGAGATGCTTCTGCAGCGAGAGGATGTGCCCCTTTTCGACTTCGAGAACCTTCCCCGCGTAGCGGTCCGTGCGGGCGTACCACACCTCGCGCCCCCAGGGCTTGTCCACAATGCGGGGCTCGCCGCGGCACGCCGGTTCTCTCTCCATGGCGGACATGATACGTGGGTGGGACGGAGGCTGCCGGATTTCAGGACAGGTCGGTCTCGAAGGAGTCTAGGGGAGCGATCGGGCCACGCGGAATCCGTAGTACATGTCCCGGCTGTCGGGGAGATTCATGGACCGGTTCGCGGACCGGAGGAACCACGCGCCGATGAACCAGGAACCGCCGCGGAGGACCCGGCGGTCGCAGTCTCCCGACTCCCGGGCGCTCCCATCCGCCGGAGCGCCCCGATGGCTGTCGTTCCAGCAGTCCTGCGTCCATTCCGACACGTTCCCCAGCACGTCGTACAACCCGAACGCGTTCGGCGCGAAGGACCCCACCGGCGCCGTCCCCCCGTACTCGTCGTTGCACGGTGCCGCTCCGGTCTCGATGCCGTACCCGCGGCTGAACCGGAGACCCCGGAACGACCGGGCTCTGGACCCGCCCCCGGCTCCGTTGGCGTAGCGGCACAGGTCCGATACGCCCTCGCCCCAGTACCGGGCGGTCACCGTTCCGGCCCGGGCCACGTATTCCCACTCCGCCTCGCTCAGAAGGCGGTACGGCTGCCCCGTCAGTCCGGAAAGCCAGGACACGTAGGCCTGCGCATCCTCCCAACTCACGTACAGCACCGGACGACGTTCCCGACCCCAGCGCCGGTCGGCCGGCGTGTAGCGGCAACCGCCCATCTGCACGCACGCGTCCCACTCCGCGAACGTGACCTCGTACGCGCCCACCGCGAACGGAGCCCCGATCGTCACCGAGTGCTGCGGACCCTCGACGGCTCCCCGGAACTCCTCCGACTCCGGGGAACCCATCGTGAACGTCCCCGGCGGCACCACGACCATCTCGGGACAGAACGCGCAGTCGCGGAACACGCCGAACACCTCGAACGCCGCTGCGGCCCGATCCGTGTCCCCGGGCGCCACCCCGTCCTCCACGACGCCCCAGCTTTCCCGGGCGACGACTTCGTAGCCGCCCCCATCGTAGTACCTCGCGAAATGGTCGTTGCCGGTCGTCGCGTTGGCCTCGGCCGCCGCCGCGCTCGCCCCGAACCCCACGGCGAAACGCCGGTACGCCGAGCCGTCCGGATCCGATGTCGGGGAGAGACGGACCGACGACGTGTAGCCGATGATCGCCACGTGACGGTCTCCCCGGTTCGACCAGGCGCACGAAGCCTCCGCGTGGTCGCCGAGTTCCGAGCGCAGGGCCCGTTCCACGCCCGGCCGGTCTGCGAGCGGGACGCCGACCCGGTAGGCCAGGGCCACGTCGGACCGATAGACCACGGTGATGCCCTCCCAGCCGAACCGGCGGTCGGGATCCGGAGTCCGCGGCGTGGACAGCTCGCTCCCCACGCACACCACCGCCCCCGGCGCGGACGGCGACGCGTCGGACTGCGCGGCGGCTGGGATGCTCGCCGAGAGCAGCGCGAGGCCCGCGACCGCGTGCGCCGCGGTGACGGCGACAAGGGTGCGTCGCGGCCCATTCATCCGGTGCCTCCCTGTACTCAGCGGTATTCGGCCTCCCGTTACATGATACACCGGTGGCGCGCCCTGGGCCGGACTGCCCCGGACTGACGGTGCGGAGCTCTCGACGCGCGGAGGAGAACCTGTGGGCGGCCGAGGGGTATGTCCTGGAGTCGAACCGCCAGCCGAGGAGGGCTCCCATTCGTACACGACGATCCGCTTTCTTCTTTCTGCCGGCCCTGGTCGTTGCCGGGTGCGGCGGTTCCGTGGGACCGGGCGAACCCGCGTACGTCGAGACGCTGGAGGTGACCGTGGGCCCCACGCTCGCCAAGTGTTACGGGGTGGGCGTGCGAACGTGCATGGTGGTCAACGGCGGGCTGTTCTACGACGGAATCGAGGGATTCGAATACGAGGCCGGCTACGACTACCGACTTCGCATCGGCAAGTACGATCCCTGGGGCGGGAGCGAACCGCCGCAGGATGCCGGCCGGTATGCGTACCGTCTCCTTGAGCAACTGGAGAAGACCCCGGCGCCATCCACTCCGGCCACCCTGTCGGCAGGTCCGGCGCGGGTCGTATGCACCCGGACGGACGACTTCTGCATGGTGCTGGACGGCGCGCCGTATGACGACATCGTCACGAGCTTCGAGTACGAGGCCGGCTACCACTACACCCTCGAGGCCGACCGGTACGCCGATGGCCGGTATGTACTGGGCGAAGTCGTCTCGAGAACCCGGGCGGCGGGCACGGAGGAGGAGATCGCCATCGATCGCCACCGGGTCGAGTGCGACGACGGCTATCCCGGGTACTGCAAGGTCGTCAACGGCGCCCCTTACCGCGGCGAGATCGTGGGCTTCCAGCCCCGGCACGAAGTCGACTACCGCCTGCGCGTCGAGCGGTTCGACATGTTCCCCGATGGCATGACCGGATCGCCCAATGTGCCGGCCTACGGCTATCGCTGGCTCGAAACGCTCGAGGCCACCCCGGGCACCTAGCGTCGCCAGCCGATTGCGCCGCCTTCATCAACGGCAGCCGCCGCCGCGGCCCCAGCTCATGGTGGGGGGCGGGTCGCGTCTGAGCGCCTCCAGGTACGCGAACGGGTCGGGCTCGGCGAGCCGATCGGTCGTGGCCGGGACCACCGTCCCGTGGCCCGGGCGGAGTTCGGGGCTCAGGCGCAGCGGGTACACGCCCCCGGCGAGCACGTTGTACGTCGCGCCGTCCTTCTGGAGCGTGCCGTCGATGTAGAGGAAGGGTTCGAGGCGGATCGCGGCGCGGCATTCCCGGTACACCTCGGGCCTCACGATCGCGTTGACGGGCCCGAATTCGTCCTCCATGAGGATGAAGATGTAGCCGCCGGCCGTGTGCGGGCGCTGGCGGGCCACGACGATTCCGGCCACCCGCACCTCGCTCCGGTTCGGAAGGTCGGGGAAGCGGGCCGAGGAGACGGTGCGCTCGGGGAGGTGGTCGCCCACGAGCGCGAACGGGTGGTGCTGAGAGGCGGCAAAGGAGAGGAGGCGGTACTCCGCGATCAGCTTCTCCATGTCGTGCGTGCCCGCGAAGCGGAGATCCGCGTAGGGATCGTCCAGCGCGAGTTCGGTCTGGCCCTGGTCCGAGCGGTCGGCGCTTCGGCGGCCCCGTACGGGGGGCGGCGCGTCTCCGCCCAGTCCCGCGGCGCTCGTCGCCAGTTCGCGGCGGCGGCGTTCCGCTTCCGTCTCGGCCTCCGGGCCCAACCAGAGGCCCGTCTGCCACAGCAGGTCACGGCGTTCGATCCCCAGCGAGTCGAGCCCGCCGACCCAGATCAGGTTCTCGATCGCATCCCGCTTGAGCGCGGCCGGGGTACGGCGCAGAAAGTCGGGCAGCGACGCGAACGGCCCGTCCCGCTCGCGCTCGGCCACGACGAGTTCGGCCACCTCCGTCCCCCAGTCGCGGACCATGCCGAGACCGATGCGGACGTCGCCCTCCTCGGCGGTGCAGGCGACCTCGCTGAGGTTCAGATCCGGGAGCCGGACGCCGACCCCGTGCCGGCGCGCGTCGCGGCCGATCGCGTCGAGCGAGTAGAACCCCATCGGCTGGTTGTTGAAGAGCCCGACGTAGTACTCGGGCGGGTAGCGGTCGCGGAGCCAGGCGGACTGGAAGGCGAGGAGCCCGAACGCCACCGCGTGCGACTTCGGGAACCCGAATTCCGAGAACGCGACGACCTGCTCGAACACCTTCTTCGCGGTGGGGCCGTCGACCCCCTTCGCCGCCGCGCCGTCCCGGAACGCGGTCCAGTACCCCAGCAGCGCCTCGCGCGAGCGCTTGCGGCTCATGGCGCGCCGCAGCCCCTCGGCCTGGCCGTCGCTGAAGCCCGCGAGCGCCCGGCACACCTGCAGCACCTGGTCCTGGAAGATGATCACGCCCAGGGTCTCGCCGAGCGCCTCCTCGAGCAGGGGGTGGTCGTAGGGGACGACGTAGTCCGGGTCGTTGCGCAGCTTCTCGCGCCGCCGGACGTAGGGGTTGACCGCCCCGCCGACGATCGGGCCCGGCCGCACGATCGCGACCTGGACCGCGAGGTCGGCCAGGTTCCGGGGCCGCACCCGCCGCAGCATTTGGATCTGCGCGCGGCTCTCGACCTGGAACAGCCCCACCGTATCTCCCGAACAGATGCGGTCGTAGATCTCCTCATCCTCGTAGTCGATGCGCGAGAGATCGGGAACCTCGCCGTGGCGCAGATGAATCGTCTCCACCGCCTCCTCGACGAGCGACAGCATCCCGAGCGCGAGGAAGTCGATCTTGATGAAGCGCGCGTCGTCGCAGGAGTCCTTGTCCCACTGGCAGAGGACGCGTCCCTCCCACGCGGCGGGCTCGAGCGGGACGATCTCCACCAGCGGCCGGCTCGAGATGATCATCCCGCCCACATGCTGGGAGATGTGCCGCGGGAGTCCCTTGATCTCCCCCGCCAGTTCGGCGAAGACCCGCCAGATGCGCGAGTTGGCGCGCGCTTCGAGGCCGGGGATGCGCTCGAGTTCGGCCATGAACCCGTCCTCTCCCGGCTCGGCGAGCTTGGCCAGCTTCTCCACGTCGCCGGCCGGGAGACTGAGCGCCTTGCCCAGTTCGCGTACGATCGAGCGCGTGCGGTAGGTGGGGAAGGTGCACACGAGCCCGACGTGGTCGTACCCGTAGCGCTCGTAGACGGCGAGGATCAGTTCCTCCCGGATGTCGCGCGCAAAGTCGATGTCGATGTCCGGGACGCTCTCCATGGCGTCGTTCAGGAACCGGCCGAGGAAGAGGTTCGTCCGCACCGGGTCGACGTGGGAGAGTCCGATCAGGTAACAGAGGATGGAGGAGACCGAGGACCCGCGTCCCCGCCCCGGCGGGAGCAGTTGGCGCGGCATCGAGTCGCCCCGCACGCGGTGCGCGACCTCCCGGGCCAGTTCGAGGATGTCGTGATAGACGAGGAAGAACCCGGCCAGGTCGTGCCGGTCGACGAGCGCGAGTTCGGTGGCGAGCCGCTCCTCGGCTTCGCGGCGGTATCTGCTGCCGGGGGGATAGCGGATCTCGAACGCCCGGCGGCAGACGTGGTGCAGGACGCGCATGGCGGGGGCGAAGCCGCTCCCCTTGAAGTCGGGGAAGCGATAGCCGAGGTCGGCCGTGAGATCGAACGCCCGGCAGCGCTCGGCGATCGCGCGCGTGTTGCGGAGCGCGTCGGGCCGTGACGCGAAGCGCCACGCCATCTCGCGGGGCGAGGCGAGGTGGAAGCAGGCGTTGGGGCGGCGGAGTTCGTGCGAATCGTCGACCGTCGTCCGGTTCCGGATCGCGACCAGGACGTCCTGGAGACGGTGCCGGTCGGCGACGTGGTAGTGGACGTTGCCCGTGGCCACGACCGGGATGCGGAGCCGGTCGGCCAGCGCGCCCAGCGCCCGTCCGCGCGCGAGATCGCCGTGGACCGCGTTGTTCTGGAGTTCGACGAAAAGGTTGCCGGGGCCGAACGCGTCGCGCAGGCGAGCGGCCAGCCGCTCGGCCTCGTCCGTCCCCCGTTCGAGCGCCGCGAGGAGGGGACTCCGGCGGCACCCGCTGAGGAGGATGAGCCCCTCGGGCCGCTCGAGAAGCGCGTCGAGGTCGAGCCTGGGCTCCCCGCGCGGACTCTCCATGTGCGCCCGCGTGATGAGCCGGCACAGGTTCGCGTACCCCGTCGCGTTCTCCGCCAGCACCGTGACGTGGCAGTCGCCCGTTTCCGCCCCCCGTTCCGCCGGCGCGCGGCCTCCGGACGTTCCCGCGGGAACGTCTCCGGCGGCGGCGAACGGCGAGGCGAGGGTGAGTTCCGCGCCGGTGATCGGCTGCAGCCCGTGGGCGCGGGCGAACCGCGCGAACTCCATCGAGCCGTACAGACCGTCGTGGTCGGTGAGCGCGAGCGCGGGATAGCCCAGTTCGAGCGCGCGCGCCGCGAGTTCCTCGGGCCGCGACGCTCCATCGAGAAAGGAGTAGGCCGAGTGCGCGTGCAGTTCGACGTAGTCGGCCACCGGCGGCTACTCCGGCTGCAGGAACCAGCGATCCAGCATCAGATCGTGGTACGCGGTGAGGTGGGCGCCGTTTTCGAGCACGATCGAGAAGTAGGCGCGCGAGATCGGTTCCCTCCACCACTCGTCATCGATCCGCCACTGGTCGGGCACGTCGCCGATCCGTCGCCAGCGCCCCCGGATTTCGAGGCTCACGGGCACCCCGGCGGCGCCGAGCCGGACCCGCACCGGACGCGGCCGGTTGAGCGGGCGCAGCTTCCCGGCAGGAGGTTTCGGCCTCGGCGGTCTCGGCGCCGCGCCGGGTTTCGCCACAGGCTGCTACGCAATTTCCATGAGCGCGTGCCGGCGCTCGGGAATTCGGGAGTTCGGCTCCAGTTCGAGCACCCGGAACAGCGCGGCGCCTCCCAGCCGCAGCCGCAGCAGGCGCGCCGCGCGGCGGAACGCGGGCAGGAGTTCGCCATCCTTCGTCTCCAGCGAACCGAGGACGCGGGCCGCGCCTTCCCTCGGGTCGAAGAGCCCCGTCTGCGCGCTCGCCGGACCGAAGCGGAAGAGTTCGAGCCGCAGCGTCTCGACCGCGCGCCGGGGCCGGTCGAGCGCGATCCGCGAGCGGAGGAACGCCCCGAGCCGTTCGGGCTCGCTCGTGGGTTCCCGGGCAACCGCGCGAATGGACCAGGAGCCGCCGTCCTCGAGGCTCGCCGACACCCTGAGGCCGCGGACGCTCTTGCCTCGCCGCCGCGGATGCTCGAGCGCACGACCGATGAGCCGGTCGAGCGCGGCGTGCAGCAGTTCGAGCTGTCCGATCGGGCTCGGAAAGTCGAGCGCGACGCGAATCGGCCGGGCCGGCGCCTCCGGCCGCACACGGTCGATGCGCGTCCCCCGCGCCCAGGCGAGCGCCCGGCGCCCATCGGCCCCGAACTGCGACACGAGCGCCGGCTCGGGCATGCGCACGAGCTGTCCGAGCCGGCGGACCCCGAGCCGCTTCAGCCGCCCGGCCACGCGCGGCGACACCGGCAGCACATCGACCGGCTGCGGCGCCAGAAACGCAGCGAGGTCGGCCGGTGCCACGCAGACGGCCGCGCCCGACCGACCGGAGCCCGCCGACCCCGTCGACCGGGCAGACCCCGCGGACCGCGCCGCGACCCAGGCCGCGAATTTCCCCGGCGCGCAGCCGATCCGGGCGCTCGCCGCGAGCCACGGCGACAGCGCCTCAAGCCGCGCCCGGAGCCCCGCGATCTGACGCTCCGGCGGGCCGTACAGGCGTTCGAGTCCGTCGACCCCCACGAAGAACCGCCCCCGATCCACCGACCGTTCGACGACCGGACTCCAGCCGCGGAGGACTTCCGCGATCCGGTCGCGCGCCGCGTCGTGAAAATCCGGATCCGGTTCGCAGAGGACGAGCGAGGGACAGAGCGCGATCGCCTGCGAGACGATCATGCCCGGTTCGACTCCGAAGGAGGCCGCGAGCGCGCACCCCATCTCGATGCGGCGGCGGTCTCCCACCGTCGGCAGCGCGAGCGGCGGGTCCGCGAGCGACGGCGTCCGGATCCGCTCCAGTTCCAGCTCGAACCCCGGCCACCAGAGGCAGAGCGCCCTCCGGCTCCCGCGACCTGCGTCCATGCGACCTTTCTAAACCCGAGAAAACCGAATAAAGACCGAAAATCGGGTCGGCTAACCTAGCGGATCACGGATGGGATGCAAGGGGGGACATCTTCCGTCAACGGACCTCCATCACCGCACCAGCCTCGGGATCTCCCAGCCGCTGACGCACATGCCGAAGCGTCTCGGCGTAGAATCGCCCGAGCTCGTCCTCCCTCTCCCGAACGTCGCTCAGCATGACGCCGAGGTAGATGACGGCGCCGGGCTGGTCCGTGGCCGCGAAGAACTGAGGTTGGATGATCCCGGCGGAAACGATCCGGTCGTACTCGTGGAGCGATTCCTGAAGGGCGTACGTGAGGGAGAGCGTGGAGAGAATCGGCAAATCGAAGTGCCGCACGGCTTCGGTCACGTCCTGGGTGAACGAAGCGTCGCAACGCCAAGAGGTTGAACCATTAGGTGTTCGCGGTCGTGCAACAAGAGGGCGGGTCGCGCGATGCACCGCCCGACGCCATCCTTGCGGCCGGACTCGAAATGAAGAGTGGAAGCGACCGACATGGACGACAGCAAACACTGCTCGGGCATCACCCGGCTGGAGGCGACGGCAACCGCAGTCGGCGGGACGGGGCGCTGATGCTGGTGAGCTGGCGGCCCAGAGGCCGAGGAGCTTGCCAGCGACGGCCCGGCCACCTCAGTCCGGGGCGGCGCGCAGAAGAGTTTCACGGAGTTTCACTAACGGCTGCCCGTCTTCCAGCCGAGAGCGTCGGCCGGCTATCCTCGCTTGGACTTGACACCGATCCTCTATCGGTGCTTGGGCGAAACACCGAGATTCCGCCACGAACCGACCAGTAGCCGATCCTTGTTTCAACACCAACCTCTGGAGGAGAATCGATGCGTGCCCGTCGCTGTTTCGTTATTCTCTGTCTCGTCGCCCCGGCGCTGACGGCCATCCCCGCCGCCGCCCAGGTCGAGGACCGTCCCATGCTCACCAGCGCCGCCGCCATGACCATGATTCACGGCTGCCTGACCAAGGCGGAGGAGGAGGGGTGGCGCATGCACATCGCCATCATGGACAACCACGGCAACCTGAAGGGTTACCACCGGATGGACGACGCGCAGCTGCTGTCACAGGACATCTCGATGGCCAAGGCCCGCAGCTCGGCCCTGAGCCCGCGGTCGACGCAGCAGTGGGGCGAGATCGCCTTCGGCAACGGCGTCTCCGCCGCCGCCTTCGTTCCCGGCATGAATTACTTCGAGGGCGGGCTGCCGATCATGACCGATGACGACCAGCACATCGGCGGCATCGGGGTCAGCGGCGACACCGGTGCCAACGACGCCATCTGCGCGCAAGCGGGCATCGAAGCCGCGGGCCTGAACTAGGCTGCGGCGGGGAGCAGGGCGACCCGGTCCGAGCGTTACCAGCGCAGCGTCGCCACCCGTCGGCGCTCTTCGCCGAGGTACGCGGCCCAGTCGCTCTCCGGGGGATCGAACGCAGCAGGGCTTTTGCCACGGGCTGCTAGACCTCGCTCCGTCGCCGGTCCGGTCGAATCCGGATAGGTTCGACTCATGAACCGGGAGTTGAAGGCGAAAGCGGCGCTCGCTCCGAGGAGCTGGGCCGCGTTCGTGGCGCGGATGATCCTCGGCTTCATCTTCTTCATGGCCGGGTTCTGGAAGGTGTTCGAACTCGGAGCCGTCCAGCACGCGCGGGGCCTGTTCGTGGAGGCCTACGCCGACACGTTCCTCCCCGCCTGGTCGCTGTGGGCCGCCGGGATCGCGATCCCGTTCATCGAACTCGTCTGCGGGGCGCTGATGCTGGCGGGCTGGCGGCGCCGGATCGCCGCGCTGGGGTTGGGCGGGGTCCTCATCCTCGTCACCTTCGGCCACCTGCTCGCCGAACCCCTCTACGTCTTCAGCGCGCACGTGATCCCGCGCACGCTCCTGCTCGTCATCGTCCTCCTCCTGTTCGAGGACGACCGCCTCAGCCTCGACGCCCGCCTCGCTCGCCGCACCGCCTCAGCATGACCGCCTCACGCCCCTCACCCCCAAAGCCCTGTTATCTTGTTCGGAACGCGCTCGCGAAGTCCGCGCGTCCGTGAACGGTCTGATGGAGGCGAGTATGGCTGACGCGAAACAGCCGGCGACGCAGAACGGCGGGTGCTCGGTCGATGACTCGACGCTGGACGAGATCATCCGGCGGATCGTCGCCGTCTCTCAGCCGGAAAAAGTCATCCTCTTCGGCTCCGCCGCCCGGAACGAGATGGGCCCGCACAGCGACATCGACCTCCTCGTCATCAAGCCGGCGCTCCGGGAAGGCCGAGTGATTTATGACGCCGCCTGAGCGTCATCCCTCGACGGATCCCCGCGAATGGCTCAACCGCGCGCGGAGCAATCTCGCCCAAGCCGGGAGCCGCCTTCCCAACGTCTACCTGGCCGAGACCGTCGTGAACTGGGCCGCCAACTTGTTGTAAAGCACCGGCACCGGTCCCTAGACCGGGCCACCCACGGGGGCGAGGGAGAGGGTCCCGGGGAATTCCGCGACGCGCACGGACTCATGCTTCGATCCGCAGGGTCGCCTCTGGGTCACGGATCCGTCCAACAGCCGCCTGTCAGTGTTCGATCCGGACACAACTCGCCGCCCTCATAACGGCCCTGCACCGGGTCGCACAGCGTCGGCTGCCGGTCACACTCATCGGATCCGGCCTGCCTCAACTCGTGGGCCACGTCGGTGTCGCGAAGTCCTATGCCGAGCGCATGTTCTCTTTCCCCGAGGTTGGTCCTCTTCCGCAAGGCCCGGCGCGGCAGGCCCTCGAGGCACCGGCGAACCGTCTCGGAGTCGCCTACTCCACCGCCGCCCTCGAAGTAATCCTGCGCACGACGGAGGGATACCCCTACTTCCTTCAGGAATGGGGCAGCGCCTGCTGGACGGTGGCCGACGGTCCAACAGTGACGCGTTCCGATGTGGTGGCAGCCTCGCCCGTCGCCATCGGCGAACTCGACAGCACCTTCTTCCGGGTACGTTTCGAGCGCACGACCCCGTTCGAGCGGCGATACCTGCGCGCCATGGCCGAGCTTGGCCCGGGTCCGCACCGCTCCGGGGAGATCGCGGGCGCCCTCGGCCGCCCGGTGCAGACGGTCGCGCCCACGCGTTCGAACCTGATCAAGAAGGGGATGATCTACAGCCCGGCCCACGGCGACACGGCCTTCACGGTGCCGCTCTTCGACCAGTACTTGAAGCGGACGATACCTACCAGGTAGACATCCTGCGGGCCGGTCGGTCTTGCAATTCAATTCCTCACGGGGGGCCGATGGTTACTTCGCGGGCGCCCGGGGGGACCTCGACGCGCGCGACGGCGCCTCCGGGCCACCGGACCTCGATCGCCAGGGGGTCGCCCGAGAGGCCGAGGATCTGCACGGGGTCGTCGTGGGAGCCGGTTCCGGATCCGGCCCTCACTTCGCGCGCGGGGCCGAGGCCGTCGGCGTACACCACGCGCAGGACAGCTCCGATTCCGTGGCGGTTCTCCGCCGTCCCGGCGACGCGGACCCGCAGGCCGGGCGAGGTTCCGGCGCCGCGAAACAGTCGCGCCGCGCCGCCGTTGATCCCCAGCACGAAATCGAGGCGGCCGTCGCCGTCGATGTCCGCGGCCGCGGCGCCGCGCTGGTCTCCGTAGGCGGCGACCCCCGACTCCTGTCCCGGGACCGGGCGGAACCCGCCGCGCCCGTCGCCCTCGAGCCACAGCCCCCGTCCCGCGTCGTAGCGCGGCGTGTCCTCGTCGGTGGCGAAGAAGTTCTGGGACAGGAACAGGTCCTCGCGGCCGTCGCCGTTGGCGTCCGCCACCAGGACTCCGAGCGAGGGGGCCTGCTGCGCCTCGGGCGGGAGCGGCGCCGCATCGAAGCGGTCGCCCCGGTTCAGGAACACCGTGTGCCGCAGTTCCGCCGCCTCCAGCCGACCCTCCGGCCACGCGCCCAGCACCTCGCTCACGTCTGCCTCGGCGTAGGCGGCGCGCGTCGGCAGGCGCCCGCCCACCGGCGGGATGTGCTCGGCGAGCCGGCCCAGCGCGGCCAGCGGCGCGGACGCGCCGAGCCGTTCGTCCCGCTGCGCCTCCACGAGATCGAGGGTGCCGTTGCGGTCCACGTCCCCGAAATGGAGTTCGAGCGGGGCCCCGGGCGTCGGGCGGTACTCGGTGTTGTCCCCCCAGGAGACCGCCACCAGGTCCGGGCGTCCATCGCCGTCGAAGTCGCCCGCGGACACGCCGTTCCAGCGCCCGGGGTGCTCGCCGAGTCCCACCTCCTCCGTGACGTCGGAGAAGCGCCCCCGATCGTTCCTGAGCAGCCGCACGGGGCCCCACTCGATGGAGACGGCGAGATCCGGGTCGCCGTCCACGTCGTAGTCCGTGAACACGGCCCCGGTCACCATGCCCAGGCGCTCGAAGGCCGCCGCGTCCCGCCGGTCCTCCTCGAAGCCGCCGCCCGGACGGCCCCGGAACACCCGGGAGGGGCCGGAGAGCGGGTAGCCGCCGGGCATGACCCGCGCGCCCGCGAAGAGATCGAGCCGTCCGTCGAGGTCGTAGTCGGCGACGGCCAGCGGGCCCGCCGACCCCGATGAGCCCGGCGCGACGCCGCGGTTGAGCGGGGTCACCGCCACGCCCGCCATCGCGGCCCCCGGCCACTCGGCAGACACGACGGCCGGCACCTGCGTCACCTCGGCCGGCGGCGCCTCGTAGCTGGACAGCCCGAGCAGCACCCTGGCCGTGTCCCCTGAAGGAAGCGGGATCACCGCGGCCTGGTCGACGGGCGCGCGCGGGCCCGCCAGCGTCACGCGGACCAGCGCCCCCCCGTCGTTCCGGAACAGCACCGGCGCCGCGCCGGCGCCCGAGCCCAGGAGCAAGTCGGGGTCCCCGTCGCCGTCCAGGTCGTGCCACGCCACGCTCGGCCCCATGCGGGACAGCCGCAGCGGGAGGAGCGGCTGGCGCGCCACCTCGGGGAACGGCGGCTCGTCGTGGATCGGCCCGAAGCTCTCGTCCAGTTCGAACCACGGCGCCGCGACCGGGGCGGGTGGCGGAGCGACGGCTCCCGCGCCGGACGCTTCCTGCCCGGAGGCCTCCACCTCGAAGATCTCGTACAGCCGGTTCGGGCCATCGACGCGCACCCGCGACCGGCCCCCGCCGCGCCACTCCACGCCCAGCGTGCCCTCGGCGGCCTCCCCCATCGCGAACGAGACGAGCGCCTCCGAACCCGAGAGATAGCCGCCGCCCGCCGCGACCTCCTTCGTCTGGCGCGGCAGACCCTCGACTTCGAGCCACACCGTGGCGCCGACCCCGGCCGTGTTCGGCGCCTCTCCCCGCAGGCGGACGGCGAGCCGGGGCGCCGCGGCATCGTTGCGCAGCAGCAGCGCCGGGCTCTCGAGCCGGTTCACCACCGCGTCCAGGTCCCCGTCCCCGTCGAAATCCGCCAGCGCCGCCCCGTGCGACACGTCCGGCTCCGGCGCCACGCCCCAGGCGCGCCCCACCTCCTCGAACCCGGTCCCGCCCAGGTTCCGGAACGCCACGTTGGGCAGCGGCAGGGGACGGTACAGGAGAGTGGACTCGCGCTCGCCCGAGAGGCCCGCTTCGCGGATGGAGATCTGCGTGTCCGCGTCCATCAGGTCCCGGATGTGGCCGTTCGGGATGAGGAGGTCCTCGAAACCGTCCAGGTCCACGTCGAGGAAGAGGGCCGACCAGGACCACCCGGACGCCTCGACCCCCGCCTGGCGCCCGACCTCGGCCCAGGTGCCGTCCCCCCGGTTGGCGAGCAGCGTATTGCGGTTCACCTGCTGCGCCCCCGCGGCCTCGCCGGGCGGCGTGTGCTCCACGCGCGACACCGGGTCCTGCGTCTTCCTTGAGCGCGAGTCGCGGGCCAGCATGTCGAGCACGAACACGTCCGCGTCTCCGTCCCGGTCGACGTCCGAGAAGTCCACCGCCATGGAGGAGGCGCTCGTCGTGGGCAGCGCGTGGGGCGGCGGCGGGCGGAAGGTCCCGTCCCCCCGGTTGATCCACAGCCGGTCGGGGCTGTGCAGGTCGTTCGCGACGTAGAGGTCCGGGTCGCCGTCGGCGTCCAGGTCCCCGAAGCGGGCCGCCAGCCCCCATTCGGTCGGGGCGGTCCCCAGCGGTGCGCCGTCGGCGTCGAGGAAGGCGCCGGAGGAGAACGGCACGTGCCGGAAGCCGCCACCGTCGCTCCCGTCCTCGTCGAACTCGTTCAGGTAGAGTTCGTCGGCCTCCCCCTTCTCGAGCCGCACGACGCCGTCGGCCCGCCACGCCAGCTCGTAGTGATCGGCGAAGCGTTCCACGACCTCGAACTCCCGCCCCACGCGTCGCACGGTATTCGGGAAGGCGACCTCGTCCCCGGCAAAGAGATCGAGGACGGAGCGGCTCTTGTAGCGCGTGAGGTAGAGGTCCAGATCGCCGTCTCCGTCGATGTCGGCCAGCGCACTCGACATCCCGCCGCGCGAGTCCCGCAGTCCGGCCTCCGGCGCCTCGGTGAACCGCCCTGACCCGTCGTTCAGGAAGACGGACTTCGGGCCCTCGATGGAGGTGAGCAGGAGGTCGTGGTCGCCGTCTCCGTCCACGTCCCCGAAGGTGGCGCCGGTCGAGAACCGGTCCGCCGCGGCGACCCCGCTCACCGCCGCGGCCTCACGGAACCGCCAGTCTCCGAGGTTGATGTAGAGGGCGTTCGGGCCCTCGAGGCGGGCCAGGTAGATGTCGGGCCGCCCGTCCCCGTTCACGTCGCCCGCCGCCACGCCCGAGCCGTTGCCCCGCATCTGGTTCTCGAGGAAGCTCGCGTCCGAGAGCGCGTTGCCGAAGTCCACGCCGGACCACGAAAGCGGAACGGGCGTGAACCCAGCGTCGGCGCCCTCCACTACGAGGGGCCGCCAGCGGGCGCCGGGCACGTCCGTCCACGCGCCGGGCTGCGCAGGCGCGGAGAAGTCCGGCGGGCCGCAAGCAACCGCGGCAGTCAGCAGCACGCAGGCGACGGCCGCGGCCGGCGGCGCGCTGGAGGCGCAACCGCCTGCGACCCGGAGCCCGGCGACCCGCGGCCCGGCGGCCCCTGACGGGTGCGACGCGGTCGCTCGCCGCGAGCTGCCAAGGCGAGTCATGAAGCGGGAGAGGCGCTCAGAATCCGGAGAGGATGGCATCCGCGCGGCCGACGAGGGCCCGGTTCAAGGACAGCCACGCCTCCACCGTCTCGGGATCCGCCCAGCCCGACGCGACCGCCGCCGCCAGCCCCGAACCCTCCGGCCAGGGACGGCCCTCGACGAACCCGAGCACCGCCTCGAAGGCGGATAACACGGTGGGGTCCACCTCGGCCCCGATCGAGGCGAGACGATCGGAGACGGCTCTCCACTCCGCCCGCGTCGCCGCGTCCGCGGCCAACTGAGGCAGGCGCACCGCACCGGCGAGCGAGCCACCCAGCGGGTCGCCGGAGCCCGCCGACGCGCCCGGCACGATCCAGGTCACGATCTGCCCCTCGAGCCCGAAGCGCCGGAACTCCTGCAGGCGGTAGAAGAGCGCGAGCGCGAGTTCGCGCTGCAGTTGGGCCGATTCGCCCGCCTCCTGCGTCAGCCGCCCGAGCCGCTCGTCCTGCCGCGCCGCCATCCCCGCCAGCAGATCCGCGGCCTCACCGTCAGTTCCTGAAGCCGTACCGCCCCCGCCGCCGAGTGCGATCCCGACGGCGCCGCCCACGACGAGGCCCGCAAGGAGACCCGCGACCGCGGCCGGAACCGGCTTCACCGGCATGCCGCCTCACGCACTCTCCGCGTTACCCGCCTCCGCATTACCCGCCTCCGCATTACCCGCGACCGCCCTCCGTCGTCGTGTGCGTGCCCTCGCCGGCTTCACCCTTCACGTAGCGGTCGAACCAGTCGATCCAGCGGGCCCACATGTCGAGGTTGTTCTCGATCGCGCGCGGCGTGTGCGACTCGAAGGGATACTCGAACAGCGCCGCCGTCTTCCCGAGTCCGGTGAGCGCCTGGATCATGCGCCTCGACTGGATGGGATAGGTGCCCGAGTTGTTGTCGTCCGCGCCGTGGTACAGGAGGAGCGGCGTGTTGATCTGGTCCGCCTTGAAGAACGGCGACATCTCCATGTAGACGTGGGGCGCCTCCCAGATGTCGCGCGGCTCGGCCTGGAACCCCATCGGCGTGAGCGAGCGGTTGTAGGCGCCGTCCCCCGCGATCCCCGCCTTGAAGAAGGGCGTGTGCGCGAGGAAGTTCGCGGTCGCGAAGGCGCCGTAGCTGTGGCCGCCGTGCCCGATCCGGTCCATGTCGACGACGCCGAGCGCGTCCACCGCGCGGATCGCGGCGTACATCCCGTCGACCATGTTCGAGATGTAATAGTCGTTGTAGTTCTCGCCCACGATGGGGATATCGGGATAGACGATCGCGTACCCCTGCGTGAGCCAGATGTCGGACCAGCGCAGCCACGTCAGGTTCGTGTACGCGTTGTGGTTGCGCGCGCGGATCGTCGCGTTGTCGAAGTCGTCCTCGCTCCGGTACTCGCGCGGATAGGTCCAGAAGACGGCGGGCACCCGCGTGCCTTCGACGTAATCGACGGGGAGCGACACCCGCCCCTGGATCTCCAGCCCGTCCCGGCGCGTGAACTCGAAGTCGATGCGGCGCGCGGCGGTGAGTTGCGGGAACGGATCCTCGTTCCGCGTCAGGTTCTCCATCCCGCCGTCCCGGGTCCACAGGTAACTGTCCGGGAACGTGTTCTTCCCTTCCCGGCTCACGACCATGCGCTCGAGATCGGCGTCGAGCGGGACGAGCGGCCGGTCGAAGCTGTCCCGCGAGCCCTCGAACAGGCGCTCGGTGGCTCCGTCGGGAATCGACAGCCGGTCGACGAAGGGCTGCGGCCGGAAGTCCTCCTTCCACCCGTCGCCGCGCAGGTAGGCGCTCTCCCCGCCGGAAGACACCCGGGCGTACTCGAGCCCGTTCCCGGTCCGGCCCGTGAGGAGATCGCCCGGCAACTCGACCGCGTCGCCCAGGTCGTGGAACGGGACGAGGGTGTGTCCCTCGGGGTCGGCGCCCCCCAGCCCGTAGTGTACGAGCGCCGCATCGCCATCCCGCCGCACGTCGGCGAAGGCGTGGCGGCCGTCCGCGGAGTAGGTGACGCCCGAGATCCGGTCGTCGCTGGTGGCCACGACCTCCGCATCGCCGTCGCCGAACGGGGCGCGCAGCCGCATGATGCGGTCGGGGCGGTCGTCGTCCCCGTCCGCCCCGTTTTCTCCGTCTTCCCCGTCGTCGGCCTCCGCGCGCTGCAGGTAGGAGATCCCGCTCCCGTCCGGACGCCACGTCCAGTCGCGCGGGTCCCCGCCCGATCCGCCGCCGCGTGCGCTTTCCCGCAGATCCCGCTCCTCCAGCGTGGCGAGCACGTCGCCGCTCTCCACCTCGATGACCTCCGTGACGCGCGGGAAGCCGGTGTAGCTCGCGATGTAGGAGAAGGGACGCGCGAGGCGCGTCGCCATCACGTGCCGCCCGTCGGGGCTCACCGACAGCGACTCGTACATGCCCGGCTCGCCCACCGCGCGCGCGGGGCCGCCAGGCGTCAGTTCCACGATCTGGCTGCGCGTGTAGTACTCGAACAGGTCCGCGCCGTGCTCGTCCTCGAGCAGGAAGGGCATCGTGCGCGTCGGCGTGGCCTCCGCCCGCGTGTGGCGGATCGTGGGGCCCGACGGCAGCGCCGGAGACACGGGCGGGGATCCGCGGTCCGCCGGGGCCGCGAGGGTGAGGACCGAGCCCGAAGGCGTCCACTGCAGCATGCGCGAAGGCGCGGATCCCTGGCCCCGCGACGCGGTCCCGATGGAAGTGATCACGTGTACGTCGCCAGCCGGCGTCACGCTCCCGTCGCCCGTGTCCGCGACCCAGACTTCCGTGCGCTCCTCGAGGTGCGCGAGGAAGGCGAGCCGCGACCCGTCCGGCGACCACGTAAGGTCGCTCACATAGATGCCGTCCGGCAGGTCCACATCGATGTAGGTGCGTTCGCTCAGCGAGTAGAATCGGAAGCCGTACAGGCCGTAGATGTCGAGGTGCCACGGGCGGTCCGTACGCGCCCGGATCTCGAGCATCCCGAGCCGCAGCGTCTCTTCCCCCACCTCGGCCAGCGTCGAAAGCTCCGTGGAGAGCGGCACGACGAAGTGATCTCCATCCGGACTGACGTGGTCCAGCGTCGCGTAGTTGGGGTCGGTCGCGAACAGCGCCTGCACCGTCGCATCGGGCAGGATGTACCCCAGCGGGAGGTCGAGTCCGACCTGCTCCTCCTCATCCTGGGCGGCCAGCGGCGGAGGCACGGCGTCAGCCGACGCCGAAATCAGAGCGAAGAGGACGGGAAAGGTGCGGAAGATCCTCATCATCGAACTCCCGGGACGAGGTGGGGATGGGCGAAGGTGCAAGCTGGACCCCCCCGACGACACTCCGCAAGCGGGTATGCGCGACGCGCCGGGCACGTCTACGTTGCGGCGGCCCGCAACCTCGGCCGCACCATCGAACCACCCTGACACGGGAGGACAAGTGAGGCTTCAGCCGCGCCCGCATCATCCCCGCCTGCCGCCAGGCGTGTATCTGGCCGGCCTCGCCATCTGGCTGGGCTTCGGATGCCAATCGGCCCCCGCCTCGTTGACGGAACCACATGCCGCGGCGATCCGCGACAGCGTGGCGGCGGCGCTGCAGGAGTTCCGAGACCTCGGGACGGCGGCCGACTGGGAGGCCGTGGGCGACTTCTACTCCGAATCCCCGCATTTCCGCTTCTACGAGAACGGCGCACTCCAGTATCGGAGCGCGGCCGATGTCCGGGCCGCCCTCGGAGCGTTTCCTCCGGAGACGCGCATCCGGACGGACTACCGGGATACGGATGTCGTGGCGCTGGCGCCGGGACTTGCCCACGTCCGTGCCCGCTTCGAGAGCACCTTCACGGGCGCCGACGGGTCGGCCTTCGGCTTCGGCGGAGCCGTGACGATGATCTGGGCGCACGAGACCGGAGGCTGGCGGATCCTGAGCGGCCACTCCTCGGCTCCGGTTCCACGAAGAGGATAGACACGATGACGGACAACGTGAACCCGGAAACCGGCGCGGCGCTCCGCGACGTCGTCGAGTCGCTCGTCCGGAAGGGGATGACCGCCCGGCTGGAGGACCGGCCGGACGATGCGATGCGGCACACGAAGGCGGCCGTCGCGCTCGCCCGCCGCGGCGAGGATCCGCTCGCGCTCGCCCGCGCCCTTCACGGGCAGGCGAACGTCGAGCGGGACAGGGGGGAAGCGCGCGCGGCCGTCGCTCTGTACCTGGAAGCCGTCCCCCTCTGCCGCCAGGGGGACGACCCGCTCGCCTTCGCCCACACCGTGCGTCACCTGGGGGACGTCCTCCGGGAACTGGGCGACCTCACGAAGGCGGCACGATGCTACGCGGAATCGCTGGCCGCGTACCGGGCGGATCCGGCCGCCCCGCCGCTCGATGTCGCCAATGCCGTGCGGTCCGCGGCCATCCTGTGCGAGGCCCAGGACGATCCCGACCAGGCCCGCCTGCTATGGATCGAGGCCCGGGACCTGTACCGCGCCGCCAACGTCGAAGCCGGCGTGTCCGAGAGCGCGACCCGCCTCGAACGACTCGGCTGAGCGCCCGCCGGGGCGACGCCCTGCGCCCCTCGTCTTGCCAGAGCCGAACGTTTCGACCACCGTGAATCGGATTGGCGGTCTCGATCCGCCGCGAGGGAAAATTCCGAGGAGGGCGCGCAAATGCTGCGGAATCACGGTCTGAACCGTCGGGCGTTTCTGAAGAGCACGGGAGCCACCGCCGTTCTGGGCGCCGTGGGCGCGCGTTCGGCGCTCGCGAGCGAGGTCGCCGCGACCGATGTCGCCCCCGCCGCGTTCGGCGGCGCCCGCGAGGAATTCGACTTCGACGAGGTCTACGACCGCCGCGGGACCGACTGCGTAAAGTGGGATCGCGCCATCGAGCAGTTCGGCCCGGAGCTCGAGGTCGGCATGGGGATCGCCGACATGGACTTCCGCGCCGCACCCTGCATCACCAGGGCGATCGCCGAGCGCGCCGCGCATGAGAACTGGGGCTACCAGCACCGCGACAGTTCCTTCACCGACGCGGTCGTGGCCTGGAACCAGCGCCGTTACGACCTCGACATCGACCCATCGACGATCGTCTGGACCAGCGGCGTCCATCCGGGGATCATCGCGGGGCTGCACACCTTCGCCCCTCCCGGCAGCCGGGTCCTGATGACGACCCCCACCTACAACGGCTTCTACTCGGACCTCCGCTTCGCGCGCAATGTCGCCGAGGACAGCGAGATGAAGGTCGTCAATGGCGTCTACGAGATCGACTGGGACGACTTCGAGCGCCGCGTGCAGCGCGTCCACGCCTTCATCCTCTGCAACCCCCAGAACCCGACCGGAAACTGCTGGTCGGCGGAGGACATGACGCGCATGGGCGAGATCTGTCTCGAGCACCGCGTGCCGGTGCTCTCCGACGAGATCCACTGCGATTTCGTGACGAAGGGACAGAAGTACACGCCGTTCGCCAGCCTCGACCCGAAGATCGTCGACAACAGCGTCACCTTCAAATCCAACAGCAAGACCTTCAGCCTCGCCGCCAACAAGGTCGCCTGGTACTTCTCGACCAACCCCGCCTTCATGGCGCGCCTGCGCCCGTACACGCGCGCGGACCTCAGCACGCTGGGCATGTACGCCGCCCGCGCCGCTAACAACGAGGGCGATGAATGGCTCGACCAGCTTCTCGTCTACCTCGACGGCAACCACGACCTCACCGAGTCCTACATTCGGGAGAACGTGCCGGGCGTGAAGTACACGAAGGCGCAGGGCACCTTCCTCGCCTGGCTCGACATGGGCGGGCTGATGGACCGCATCGACGCGCAGGGAAAGGCGGACCATGAGAACCGCACCGCCGCGCAGCCGGTGTCGCCCGAGAGCGTCCTGCAGCGCTGGCTGGCCGAGAATGCGCGCATCTATCTCAACAACGGGCCCAGCTACGGGACCGGGGGCGAGAGGCACATGCGGATGAACATCGCGACCTCGCGCACGCTCGTGAAGCGCGCCCTCGACAACCTGTCCAACGCCGTCGCGGAGCTCTAGGAGAGAGCCCGGCGGCAACGCGGTAACAGAGAAGCCCGGCATGGCGCGCGCGGTCGCCTCCTTCGACGTCACCGGCTGGGACCAGGGCGAACCGGAGTCCGGCGCCGGGGGGCCGACCCTCTCGCACGCCACCGTGCTCAAGCGGTTCAGCGGGGATCTCGTGGCCGAGAGCGAGGCCCGGCTCCTCATGTGCCAGGCGGATGTGGCGGATATCACCGCGGGAGCGGGCTACATCGCCCGCGAGGTCGTGCGGGGGGCGCTCGGCGGACGGGAAGGGACGTTCGTCATGCAGCACTGGGGGCTGAGCGCGGATGGCCGCGAACGGACGGGCGGACAGATCGTGCCGGGTTCGGCGACCGGCGATCTGAAGGGACTCACGGGCTCGGTCGAGATCGCCGTCGACGGCGACGGAGCGCACACGCTGACGATCGACTACGAACTTCCGGACGCGTGAGGCGGCGGGCGACGCCGCGACCCGGCGTGACGCCTTGCCGCCCGCTTCCGGTTTTGACACCGTAACTTCAGCGCAATGCCGGACGAGGCAGGCCGGCGTTTCTTCCTGAGAGGGATAGTACGATGAAAAGATGGTCCATGATGCTTCCGGCGTTCCTCCTCGGCGCGATGCTGTCGACGGTTCCCGCGCAGGTCGAGGCACAGTTCGACGAGGTCGGATCGATCACCTTCCCGACCTCCGCGACGGGCGAGGCCCAGCAGCACTTCCTCCGGGGCGTGGCGATCCTGCACAGCTTCGGCTGGAAGCAGGCGCGGGAGCAGTTCCACGCGGCACAGGAACTGGATCCCGACTTCGCGATGGCCTATTGGGGCGAGTCGCTCGCCTACAATCACCCGCTCGTGTCCCAGATGGACCCGACGGATCCGAGGAAGGCGCTGCAGAGACTGGGCGAGACGCCAGCCGAACGCATGGCCAAGGCACCGACGGACCGGGAGAAGGGCTTCCTGAAGGCCGTCGAGATCCTGTGGGGCGAGGCCGACCACACGGAGCGGCGCGTCGGGTACATGGAGGCGATGCGCGACCTGTACGAAGCCTATCCCGAGGACCCGGAGATCGCAGCCTTCTACGCGCTCTCGCTGCTCGGGGCGACGGCGGCGACGCGCGACCTGAGCCAGCGCTGGAACGTGATGGCGGGCACGATCGCGCTCAAGCTGTTCAATCAGAATCCGATGCACCCGGGCGCGGCGCACTACACGATCCACTCGTTCGACAACCCGATCATGGCGCCGCTGGCGCTCGACGCGGCCTACGCCTTCGCGGACATCGCCCCGGCGGTTTCCCACGCGCGGCACATGCCGACGCACATCTTCATCCAGCACGGGATGTGGGAACGCGTGTCCGGCAACAACCAGTCTGCCTACGACGTGGCGCAGGAGCTGTGGCAACCCGGCGACGCGGTGGGCGACGCGGTGCACTCGCTCGACTGGGGCCAGTACGGCGACCTGCAGCGCGGCGACTACGAGAAGGCGCGGCTGTGGATGGATCGCCTCGCCGACATGGTCGACAACGAGGGCTTCGCGACGACGGGCGGGGCCCGCGGCGCGGCCGGCATCGCGCGGGCGCAGAACGCGGTCTCGCTCCTCAAGGCGCGCTACATCGTCGAGACCGAGCAGTGGGAGACTCAGCCGATTACGGAGGACTCCCCGGCGCACGAACTCCTGGCCACGGGACTCAGCGCCCACCGCATGGGCGACCAGGCGACCGTCACCGAGGCGGAGGCCGCCCTGAAGGAGCTGTCGGACGGCGAGGGCTACACCCACGTCATGCACAAGCAGGTCGGAGCGCTCCGGCACGCGGCGATGGGGCATCCCGACGTGGCGACCGGCCTCATGGACGAGGCGGAGGCGGAGGTCATGAGCATGGCGCCGCCGCGCGGCTCGGCGAGCCCGGTCAAGCCGCTGCACGAACTCTACGGCGAGCTGCTGCTCGAGCTCGGCATGCCCGACAAGGCAGTCGGCAAGTTCGAGATGTCGCTGCTGCGGATGCCCAACCGGCCGCGTTCGCTCCTGGGCCTGGCCCGGGCGCACGCCGCCAGCGGCGACGCGGTTCTCGCCGCCGAAGCGTACGCGAAGGTCGCGGCTCTGTGGAGCGGTCTCGCGCACGCCGGCCTCATGGAGGCCGAAGCCTTCCTCAACGAGGCCGAGAGCGAGGGGAACCAGGGGAACCGGTAGCGACCCTTCCCCCCCCACCGGGCCCCGTTGCGAAGGGGCCCGGGACGGGATTCGGCTCAGTAGAGCGCGAGCAGATCCAGTATAGGGACCCTCAGTAGCGCCGACCGGCCCGTCCGGACCCTCACGAGCATGTCGAGGGTCTGGAGGGGCCGGAGTTCTTCCACCACCGCCAGCAGTTCCGGCGGGACGGCGATGTAGACCAGACCGTCCCCGGGATCGGGCGCGCGCGCGAGCAGGAAGGGTTCCCCCTCGTAGAAGTCGATCCGCTCCGGTTCGGCCCGTTCCAGCGACAGGAACCGGACGGTCCAGCGGAGGCGCGCGCCGGCATACTCGTCCGGGTTCGCGCGCAGCGCGGCGGCCGAGACGCCGGCCAGCACGCCAGCTTCGACAGCGGCCGCGTCGCTCGCCCCGAGCGCGGCCTCCCGTACCCAGCCCGAGCGACGAATCCGGCTCCACTCCGCCCGCTCCTCCAGTCGGTCGACGAGAAAGCCCTCGAGGAGGAACCCGGTCACGGATCCGGCGGGCTCGGATCTGAGACGCTCGCCTCCCCGGCTGGAAATGACGCCGTTGTGGCCCTCGCGCGTGGACGGCGCGATCGAGCCGGATGGGACCCAGCCCTCGATTTCGACTTCCGCCCAGACCCCTTCGGTACGCCTGAGGATGACCGGTGTGCGCAGCGCGAGTTCCGCCAGCCGGCGGCCGTCCGCCGTCCTCCGGAAGACCTCGCCGTCGATGACGACTTCGCGCACCTGCGCGGCGGCGGGGGGCGGCCCGTACGCACACGCCAGGATGACGGGCAGGAGAAGCGGCCGTCGCAAGCGACCGCGACGAGACGTTTTTCTGGTAAGGACCCGGTCCTCCACCTACATTCCTTGCGCAGCGACCCCGTCGTGAGACTCGTGAGACGGGGCCGTTTCCGTTTCGAGATCCGACTCACCCCAAGATATGGAATTCGCGTCAACCCAGTGTCAAACAGACTGATCTTCGTCGTCGGACTCGCCCTGCTCGCCGCAGTTCCGTCGACGCTCGAGGCGCAGGCGGAACGCATCGATTCACCCTTTCGCTGGCGCGAGAAGGGCTTCCGCGTCGGCCTTTTCGGAGGACACCACGCGGGGAACCGGGGGCGGCTCGAGTTCGCGCAGGGGCCTACCGCCGTGGGGGGCGTCAGAATGCGCGTCCGGGCATCGAGTCCCCTCTCTCTCGAGCTGGGAGCCACGTACGGGGCGGCGGACCGATGGACGTTGGACGTCCTCGACGAGGCCGGACCGATGGTCGTCGACACCGTCGCCGCGGGCTGGCTGCGGGCCGATCTCGGCGCGCAGATCGGCCTCACCGGGGCGCGGACGTGGAACGGGATCCACCCCTACGGGCTCATCGGCGCCGGCTTCGTGTTCGGGGTCGACGAGGGCGCCTCCGAGTTCCTCGCCGACCAGGCGCTCGAACCCTTCCGGTACGACATCTCCACCGCGCCGCACATCTTCGTGGGGCTGGGGTTCGAGGTCTTCCCGTCGGAGACGATCGGGATCGGCTTCGAGGTCCGCGACTACCTGGTCCGCGTGACGTCTCCGGACGGATTTCTCTTCGGCACTACGCTGGATCTGTTCGAGGCCTCCGGGGCGCCGGCGCCGCGGGGTTCCGTCTGGGGCCACAACCCGGAGTTCAGCATCTCCATCTGGTACTACTTCTAGCCGAGCCATGAACGACGCCGACTGGATCTCCTTCGACGAAGCCCTCGCTCTCGTGCTGGACGCCGTGTCGCCGCTGGAAACGGCACGCGTTCCGCTCTCTGCCGCCCTCGGTCGCTCGCTCGCACGCGGCGCGGAAGCCGTCGCCCCGCACCCGCCGTGGGACAACAGCGCCATGGACGGTTTCGCCGTGCGAATCGACGAGGTCCGCGGCGCGAGCCCGGAACGGCCCGTGGTCCTCCCGATCTCCGACGACATCCCGGCCGGCGCCTTTCCGCGCGGGCCGCTGGAGCCCGGCTCGGTGGCGCGCGTGATGACGGGGGCGCCGGTACCGGAGGGCGCCACGGGCGTCGTGCGCGTGGAGCACACGGACGGAGGTCCAGGCGTGCGCGTGAGCATATTCGACGACGCGGACGGAGAGCGGCACATCCGCTTCCTCGGGGAGGATGTGCAGGCTGGGGACACGATGGTGGAGCGTGGCGAGGAGCTTGGAGCGGCGGCGGTGGCGCTGCTTGCGACGGCCGGCCTCCAGCAGGTGGACGTGGGCCGGCGACCCCGCGTCGGCGTGCTTGCAAACGGAGACGAACTCGCGGATTTCGATGAATTCGAGGAGGTGCGCGCCGGGCGGCGGATCATGAATTCGAACGGGTACGCACTGGCCGCCCAGCTCGCGGATTCCGGGGCGGAGCCGGTGCCGCTCGGCATCGCCCGGGACGACCCCGGCGACCTGCACCGTTGTCTCGCGCGGGCCGAGTCCTGCGACGCGATCGTCTCCGCGGCCGGCGTGAGCGTCGGCGAACACGACTACGTGAAGCAGGTACTCGACGAGCTCGGCTTCCAACGCTTCTTCTGGCGCGTGCGGATGCGCCCCGGCAGCGCCGCCGTCTTCGGCCTGCTCGGCGGCCGGCCGTTCTGGGGCGTCCCGGGCAATCCGGCCTCGGCGCTCGTCACGTACGAGACCCTCGTGCGGCCGGCGATCCGCAAGATGGCGGGTTTCGCGCGCCCCTGCCGGCGCCCGTTGCGGTGTGTCGCGGCCCAAGACCTGCGCGGGCCCCGGGACGTACTCTCGTTCCTGCGCGTGGTCGTCGGATCCGCCGAGTCGGGCACCCTCACGGCCCGCCTGAGCGGCCCGCAGGGCTCGGGGAACCTCGGGTCGATGCTGGCCGACGGGCTGCTCGCGATCCCCGTCGGGACCGACGCCATAGGCGCCGGCGATCCCGTCGACGTGATTCCGCTCAGGGAGTGGGCGAGGCCCGCCTGACGGACGGTCTGCCTCGCGCTGCCCGGCCTGTCAGATGCGGACGACCGCGGCCGCCATCGTGTAGCCACCCCCGATCGAGGTGAGGACGATCGTTGCCGGGTCCGGCACGGACCCGTGCTTGCCGCGAACGACTTCGTCGAGCGTCACGGCGACCGTCGAGGCGGACATGTTGCCGTAGTCGACGATGTTGTGAACGACGCGCCCCTTCGGAAGTTCCAGCCTCTGGTCGAGACCCTGCGTGATCCGCGCGTTCGCCTGATGAGGAATCACGAAATCCACGTCGGACCAGTCGAGACCCGCCTTGTGAAGCGCCTGTTCGCCCACTTCGGCCATCTTGACGATCGCGTTGCGGACGATTCGCGGTCCGCCTTCCATATGGAGAATCGGGGCCCGGTCCCCGTCTTCCCGCCAGCTCTGCCCGACGAGGTACAGCGGATCGCGCGCGAACCAGCCCGACGACGCCATCGGACCGAGCACGCCGTGATCCGTTTCGCTCCGCTCGAGCACGACCGCTCCGGCCCCGTCGCCGAAGAGCACGGCGGTCCGCACGTCCGTGTAGTCGACGAGCCGCGTGAGGGCATCGCCCGAGACCACCAGTACGCGTTCCGCCATGCCGCTGACGATCGCCGACCAGGCCGCCCCCACGCCGTACACGAAGCCGGCGCAGGCCGCGTTGATCGCGAATCCCCCCAATCGCGGATTCCCGAGCTTCGTCGCCACGGTGCAGGCGCTGTTCGGAACCTCGTCGGACGGTGAGACGGTCGCGACGTAAAGCTGGTCGATCTCGTCCGGCTCGCGTCCGGCCGCCTCCAGCGCGGCGAGCCCGGCCCGGGCGCACATGTCTTCGGTCGTCAGGTCGCTGTCCGGCGGGATTCGCCGGCGCGACCTGATGCCGGTCAACTGGTACGCCCACTGATCGAAGACGTCGGGCGCCGACAGCCCGTTGACACCCTCGACACCCCGGAGCGCGGACCGCGCCTGCCCGACGTCGAACGAGTCGCTCAGCGTACCCATGCCGAGAAGCTGGAAGTTGTCGATGCTGTCAGGCGGCAGGTAGCTCCCGGTACCCGTGACCGCCGCGGTCACTCTGGCTGCCAAGGCCTTCTCCATCTTCCGTGGGCAAGATCAGTGGGCCATCGCCCGTGGAAGAACTCCTGCTACAGGGTCGTGCCACGGGCTGCCAGGCGTCGGCGGGCTCAGCCGCCGGAAAGTCCGAGAGTATACGGCAGACACCGGGAGGGTTGCCAGCCTGCGCTAACTTGCGGCCGATCGGAAGGCGGAAGGCGGGGACCGGGCGAGCAGGAGTCGTTCCGCGGCCGAGCGGGCCGCCTCCGCGAGCGTTCGCGTCGGGCACGGTCGCGTCGGCATCACGCGGGCGCACTCCCTTATGCTCGCCTGCGACCAGCAGGAGTCGGGCTGACCATTGCTGCACTCCCGGATGAGCAGTTTCACGCTGGCTGGCAGTCGGAGCACCGCATCGCTGTCGAACTCCTCGGCCACTGCGTAGCGCACGAGGTCCTCGGCCAGACCCAGTTCCACGCCGGCGTCCAGCAACTCCTCGAGGGAGACGACGAGGAGGGGAAAATCGGGTCGGTCGCGTCCCAGCCGCATCAGAAGCTCGCGCCCCACGCCGCGGCGAAGGGCATCGGCGGCTTTCTCGAGCGCGACCGGCTCCGCCCCCGGGCCGACGACCGACGCCGCATCCCGCAACTCCGCGGCGAAAGTGTCGACTGCGGCGAGGACGACTTCCGGAGGCATCCCCTTCGCCACGCCCTCCATGGCCTTGTCGATCAGGAGACCTCGGGGCAGACCCTCGCGGACGCCCGCATCTATGACGGAAAGGGTGCGTGCCGCGTAGACCGCGCCCAGATGACGGCTGAAGCGGGCGCGCGCGTCCTGACCCGCGGCCGGCGATCCGGGCGCGAGAAGCACCGCGCCGAGGAACACGACCGCGAGAGAACGGCGCAGCGGGGCTCTTGCCACGGCTGCTGGCCGACTAGGGGGCCAGCGAGCGGGCGCCCGCCCCGCCCGTGATGGCGATCACGGCATTCTGGTTGCCGTAACCGTCCTCCACATACCGTTCCGCGTGCGGATCCGTGATCCAGGTCTCGCCGTCCACGAGGAACATGTACTTGTGCACGCCGGGCGGGAGCTTCACCCGCCCGGTCCACACGCCGGTGCCGTACGGATCGGCCAGCGCGACCTCCGGCTGCCAGTCGTTGAAGTCGCCCGCGACGTGGACCGACGCCGCGCCGGGCGCCTCGAGACGGAACTGCACGTAGTGGACTTCTTCGCCCACGAGCGCCGTCGCCGCCCCCGCCGGCTCGGTGACCGCGTTCTCCCGCGGCAAGAGGAAGAACGTCGCAAGCACGGCGGCGGCCGCGAGCCCCAGCCACGGCCGGACGCGCACGGAGCGGGGATGCACCCACCAGTCGACGAGACCGGACAGGGGCCGGCGCTCCTCCTGTCGAACCGTGGCCATGACCCTCGACTCGAGTCCGACCGGAGCTCCCTGCACCCCCGAATCCCGCACGTCCGAAAGGAGGGCATCCCACCGTGCCGCTTCCCCGCGAAGCTCCCGCGAGAGCTCCGAACGGTCGATTTCTCCATCGAGGTACAGCTTCAGATCGTCGTTCATCGGTAGTTCTCTAACAGCACCTGTAACTGATCCCGAGCCCGGTGGACGCGCATCTTCAACGCGGACACCGAAGCTCCAAGTCTCTCCGCCATCTCTTCGTATGACCACCCCTCGACGTGCTTGAGAACGAAGGCTTCACGCTGCTCGTCGCTCAAGGACTGCAAGGCCCGGTATATCTGCTCCCGTATCTCCGCCCGTTCGGCGCGCGCCTCGGGGAGCCCTCTCGTCGCTGTGAGGGGGCCGGCCGCCTCCAGCGACACCTCCCGCCGTGCCCGTCCCTTCAACTGATCCTTGCACAGGTTGACGGCGATCCGAAACAACCAGCCTCCTACCCGTTCCCGGTCACGGCATCGGTCGAGGCTCCGAAAACCGCGGATGAACGTGCGCTGCACGATATCCGCGGCGTCGTCCGCGCGACCGGTCATGCGCTCTGCGTAGCGGTACAGCACGTCCTTGTACCGGCGCACGAGCACCCCGTACGCCTCGCGGTCGCCTTCCAATACGGCGGTCACGACCTCCGCGTCGCTCGGTTCATCGTCCGGAACCCGACCTTCCGGCCCGATCCGAAAGATCTTCTCTTCGTGAATAAGACGACCTCTACCGCTTTGCGGTCACTGGTGCAGCCCGCGGCCCTCGTCGTTTCGTGCTCGGGATCGTCGGTTACAACTTAGCGGAACCGCGATCCCCCAACTACCTTGAGCGCGTGAACGCCGGGAACGCTGCCACCCACGCGCCGGACCTGCTCGGTCTCCGCACTCCGGCCCTTATCCTCGATCTCGACGTCCTGGAGAACAACCTCCGGGTCATGCAGGAACGCACGGACGCCCTTGGCGTTCGCCTTCGCCCCCACGTGAAGACGCACAAATGCGTGGAGATCGCCGAACTGCAGCGATCGGGCGGGGCGTCGGGCATCGCCGTGTCCACGCTCGCGGAGGCCCGGGTCTTCGCAGAGGCGGGTTTCGACGACATCCTGTGGGCCTTCCCGCTGAATCTCTCCCGGATCGATGAGGCGGCCGCGCTCTCCGGGCGCGTCGAACTGGGTGTGACCGTGGACTCCCTCACGGCCGTCGAGGCCCTCGAAGCCGCGAGCGTCGCCTTCTCGGTATGGCTCGAAATCGACTGTGGCTACGGGCGCTCCGGCGTCCCCCACGACAGCGGCCGGGTCGTCGAGCTCGCAAGGCGGATCTCACGCGCCGACCGGCTCGCGCTCGGCGGCTGCCTGACGCACGCCGGCCACACCTACGGCGCGGATTCGCCCGCCGCCATCGCCGCGCTGGCGGATGAGGAGCGTCGGGCGATGGTCGAAGTGGGGCGCGCGCTCCGCGCGGCCGGGATCGAGCCGGGAGTGCTCTCGCTCGGGTCGACCCCGGGCATGAGCCGGGTCGAGACGCTGGAGGGGGTCGACGAGGCCCGGCCGGGGAACTACGCGCTCTACGATTACACGCAGACGCGGCTGGGATCGTGCGCGGTGAGCGACTGCGCCGTCGCGGTGCTCGCGACCGTCGTCTCCGCGCGCGACGGATCCGGCGGGGCGATCGCGGACTGTGGCGCGCTCGCCCTGTCAAAGGATGTGGGGCCGGACGATCCGCCTCACTACGGCCGCCTCTTCCGTGACGCGTCGGGAAGGGCGCTGAGTGACCATCGCGTGACCTCGGTGAGCCAGGAACACGGGCGCCTGTCCGGCCGGTTCGCCGTCGGCGAGAAGGTCCGCGTCCTTCCGAATCACGCCTGCCTCACGGTCGCGCACTTCGATCGTTTCGAGGTCGTGCGGGGACGGCGCGTGGTGGATCGCTGGAAGATCCGGCGCACGCGCGACTGATCCGGCGCCGCGCGGCCCCGAGCCGACGTCGGCAGTCCGCAGGGCTTTGCCACGGGCGGCTAGGGAGCCCTGTCGAGGGCGATGAGCTGCGCGAGGATGGAGACGGCGATCTGCGCGGGCGAGCGGGCGCCGATCCGCAGCCCGACCGGACCATGGATACGGTCGCATGCCGCCGCGTCCAACCCCCGCGCGAGGAGCGCCTCTCGGCGTTGCCGCTGCGTCCGGCCTCCGCCGAGGAGACCGACGTAACCGCAGCGGGAGGCGAGCGCGGTCTCGAGGGCGGGCTCGTCGAGCTTCTCGTCGTGCGTGAGGATGACGACGCTCGTGCGAGGGTCGAGATCGAGGGCAGCCATCGCCTCGTCCGGCCAGCGCGGATCGAGCGACGCGGCATCCGGAAACCGCTCGGGCCTCAGGAAGGCCTCGCGCGGATCCACGACGACGACCTCGAAGCCGGTCCGGTGCGCCATGGCGCACAGCGCATGCCCGATCGGGGTCGCCCCCACGATGACGAGCCGCGGGGGCGGGGCGAAGGACTCGACGAAGACGAGGCTGTCCGGGTCGTCCCGCACGAGTTCGACGGCGCGGGCGTCCGACCGGCCGAGCCAGTCGTCGACGCGGGAGCGGGCCGCCCGGTCGAGCTCGGCGGACCCGAGCGTTCCGAGCGACCGGTCCGGTTCGAGGAGGAGTTGCCGCGATCGCGTGGGCGGCGCCGCGCCGGTGAGGAGGACGCCCGGGGCGCCGGCCTCCTGGAGCTGCCAGAGGCGGTGCCAGACGGGGTCGCCGGGATCGTGGCGGTCGAGGAGGACGTCGATCTCCCCGCCGCAGGAGAGGCCGACGCCCGCGGCCATCTCGTCCGTGATCCCGTACGTGACGGAGGCCGGCGCCCCGCCGCCCAGCAGCGCGGAGAGCCGTTCGTGCAGGTCGCCTTCCACGCAACCGCTCGAGATCGAGCCGCTCAGCTCCCCGGCGGCCGAGATCGCGAACCGCGCGCCCGGTGGCAGCGGGGCCGAACGGCGAACGGCGATGAGCGTCGCCATGGCGATCGGATCACCCTGCTGCGCCCAGCGTGCGATGTCCTCGCGCACAGCCCGGAGACTCATGCCGGCCGACCCGGACCCGCGCAGCGCGGCATGACGCTAATCGCCCCGGCGGGCTTCGCGAACCGCCTCGGTGAGCGCGGGCAGCACTTCGAACGCGTCTCCCACGAGACCGTAGTCCGCCACCCCGAAGATCGGCGCGTCCGCGTCGCGGTTGATCGCCACGATCACCTTCGCCGTGCGCATCCCGGCCAGGTGCTGGATCGCTCCGCTGATTCCGACCGCGAAGTACAGGTTGGGCGACACGGTCTTGCCGGTCTGGCCCACCTGCTCGCCGTGCGGCCGCCAGCCCGCATCCACCACGGCCCGGCTCGCGCCGAGCGCCGCCTCGTCGCCCAGCGCCTCCACCAGCGCCTCAAGGAGCGGCCAGTGCTCCGGCCCCTGCATCCCGCGGCCGCCCGAGACGATGGTCGTCGCCTCGCTCACATCCAGGCGGTCGCGATCCCCCTGCTCGAGGGCGGCCGTCCGCACCCGGCCGTCGAGGCCATCGAGGTCCAGGCTCGAGATCTCGCCCGCCGCGGTCTCCCCGGCCGGCGCGAAGACGTTGCCCCGGATCGTCATCACGGCCGGGCCCGGCGTGAAGCGCAGGGTCGCGATCGCCTTCCCGGCGTACATGGGCCGGCGGACGACGATGGCGTCGTCCTCCCGCCGGCACTCGATGACCTCCGAGGCCACGCTCCGCCCGAGCCGCGCCCCCACGCGGGGGGCGATGTCCCTCCCCTGGGCGGTGGCCGCGAAGATCACGGCGTCGTAGTCCCCCGCCTCGACGAGCCGGGAGATGGCCGCAGCGGCGATGTCCGGCTGGGACAGCGCGAGAGCTTCCGACTCGCCGACCCAGGTGCGGTCGGCGCCGAAGCCGGCGAGTTGCGCGGCCGCCTCGGCCGTACCGGGAGGGCCGAGCGCGACGACGTGGGTCTCCCCTCCGACGTCGGCGGCGATCCGCCGCGCGAGCCCGACCGCCTCCCGCGAGGCCCGGCTCACCGCCCCTTCCCGGACCTCGGCGTACGCCAACGCCCCGGGCATCAGAGCACCCCCGCTTCGTCGCGCAGCGCCCGCACCAGTTCCGGCACCGCGTCCACGCCCTCTCCGACGATCCGGCCCGCGGCCGGTGCCGGCGGTTCGTCGAGGCGGAGGAATTCGATGGTCGGCGCGTCGAGCGTCACCTCCCGTTCCTCGAGAGGCTTCCGCTTCGCCGCCATGATCCCCTTGAGGCTCGGATACCGCGGCTCGTTGAGCCCCTTCTGCGTCGACACGACGGCGGGCAGCGGGAACTCGACGACCTCGTGACCGCCTTCGACCTCGCGGCGGGCCGTCGCATCGCTCCCGGATATCTCGAGGCCGACGACGACGGTCGCGCACGGGAGGCCCAGAAACTCGGCCACCATCTGCGGGACCTGCATGTTGTCGTCGTCGATCGCCTGCTTCCCGAACAGCACGAGGTCGTATTCCCGGCCCCGAATCTCGTCAGCCAGCGCGCGCGCCACCGAGAGCGCGTCGTGCGAACCCGCGCACGCGAGCAGGACGCCCTCATCCGCCCCCATCGCGAGCGCCTGGCGGATCGATTCGGCGGTCTCGGGGGGGCCGAGCGCGACGACCGTCACCTTCCCCTCCCCCGCTTCTTCCCTGCGGCGGATCGCATCCTCGAGCGCGAACTCGTCGTACGGGTTCACGACGTACTTGACGCCGGCCGGGTCCAGTCCCGCGCCGTCGGGCGTCACTCTCACCCGCGTGGCCGAGTCCGGCACGCGTTTCATGCAGACTATTGTATTCATCCGTCTTGTCTTCGAATGGAGTCAGGCGTTCTGGTAGGTCTCGATCTCGTCGGAAGTCAGTGCGCACACGCGAAACGCGATGAGGTCGATGAGGGAGTCGGTCACGTTCTTCTGGCGGAGGTTCCGCGCCCGCGCGTCCTCCTCGGAGGGTCGCGCCTCTCGCAGCGTCACGAGCCGGGCGGCCAGCCAATCCAGAAAATCGTGCACGACGTCGCGGTGTTCGCGGTCCCGGTCCGGCTCCCCGTTCGGAGCCTTCGGAAGGAACGCGTCGATGAGCGCGAGCAGCCCGGGGAAGATCATCTCGGTGAGTTCCTCGTCGCCGATGAGTTCCTCCTGGGTGATCTCCTCCCAGCTCATCTCGTTCCAGTACAACTCGCACGCTTCCTCGAACAGATGGCGCCGCACTTCGGGAGACGCCCTCCTGAGGACGATGTCGCCGGGCGAGAGCCTTCGCCCCACGACTTTTCGCATCCCGCGGATGCGTTCCTGGATGAGGGTTCGGCCCGCCAGAGCGTGGGCTCGATCGGGCGTTTCGGCGGCGGCGGGCCGGGCTTGCGTTTCGTTGTTCACGGAGCCGAAGATGCGACGGCCACGGTGAAGGAACAAGCGCCGGGGCGAACGCGGACGGTAGCCGGTGCAACGGCCGGCTTCGAGGGCGTGTTACCCAAGCGATGGGGACGTCTTTGGCGGAGGAAACGCGAACGCGCAGCGGATCGCAGGGCGACGCAGCCGGTCCCGGTTCCGGACCCGTCGAGCCGCCGGATCCCGGCGCCGACGAGCCCGGCCTCGTGGAAGCCGTGCAAGCCGGCGACCCGCAGGCGTTTTCCCTGTTCGTGACGAGATACACGGACCCGGCCTACGCCGTGGCACTGTCGATTCTGCGGCACGAGCAGGACGCGGAAGACGCGGTGCAGGCCGCGTTCATTCGCGCGCTCGAGCGGATCGGGCAGTTGCGGCCGGGAAGCCGTTTCGGCCCGTGGTTCTATCGCGTGCTGAGGAGCACATGCCTGAACCTCCGGCGGCGCGAGTTGCTGCGGACCCATTCGGAGCTGAAGGACACGGCGGCGTCGCGGGACGATCCGCACCGGGAGTTCGAGCGGAGATATGCCCGGAAAAGGGTGCTCGATGCGCTCGAGCAGCTTCCGGAACGACAGAGAACGGCGGTCATGATGTACGACCTCGAAGGGTACGACCACGCGGAGATCGCGGAGATCCTCGGGATCGCGGTCGGAACTTCGAGGGCGAACCTTCATCACGGCAGGCACGCGCTGCGCCGCCTTCTCGGCGAAGCGCCGGCGCCCGGCGCCGGAGGAGCAGATGAGGATGAATAGGAGAGATCAAGGTCGGAACGGCGGGCCCGGGCCCGCGTGGGCCGAGTATCTCGAGCCCCTGCGGCCCGACGAACTCACGCGACGGCGCCTGCGCCGGAACGTGATGGCGGCGGCGGAGGCGCTGTTCCAGCGACGGCCGCTTTCCTGGCTCGACGTGACGGCAAACTGGTCCGCGGCGCTCGCGCCGCTGGCCGCCGGGCTGCTCGTCGCCGCCGGCGTCCTGCTGTATCGCATCTCCGTGCCGGACGCGCCGGAGCTCGTCGCCGAGCCGGACGCGGCGCCGGTCGGGCTGGTGCGTTCGCTGGCGGCGGACGCCGAAGCCCCGCCGGCGCTGCTCATCGACCTCGCCGAGCCGAGTCGCGACGCGGTGCTGACCGCCGCGCTCATCAATCCGTAACTCGCTGAAACGCGACACGAACCGAGTGCGTATGGACACTTCAAGCTTCCGGGCGATTCTGCTTCTGACGCTCGTGTTCGCGGCGGGCGCCGCGGTCGGCGTGGCGGCGGACCGCCTCGATCTTTTTTCCGACGCAACCGCGGCCGAACCGGCAGCGGAGGCGACGTCTCCCGAGACGCGGGATCGCGACGGCGGGTCGCGGGGGCGGCAGACCACGATCGAGCAGTTCGCCGATGAGCTGGGTCTGACGGCCGACCAGCGGTCGCAGATCGAGGGCTTCCTCGATCACTACCGCGACGGGCTGCGGACGTTGCGCGGGAGCTACTGGGCGTTGATGGACTCGGTCCGGACGCGAATCGAGTCGGTGCTGACGGAGGAGCAGGGTGAGGACTATCGGGGGTTGCTGCGGCAGCGCTACGGAGACGGGCGAGAGCGCGGTGGCGAACGGGGGTCCCAGGGGCGTGACGACCCGCAGCGAAACAACTGACAACCGAGAGACGTCAATCCGCCCCTCGGGGGGCAAGGGAAACGATGACCATTCGACATAGATGTGGGTGCGGAGACCGGCCGAGCGCCGGTTTTCGTCGATGGGGGTTCGTCCTGCTGCCGGCGGTCCTGCTCGCGGGAGCGTCGCCCCGGATGGCTGAGGCGCAGGTGCAGGCGAGCGACAACGCCCGCCAGATCACGGTCGACGAAGCGGTCGAGATCGCGCTCCGCCGCAACCCCCGGCTGATCCAGGCCTATTCGACGATCGAGATGGCGGAGCACAACCGGCTGAGCGCTTACGGGGCGCTCCTCCCGGGAGTGAATGCCTTTTTCAGTTACTCGAACTCGTCCACCGGTCGTCTCGACGCGCTCAGCCAGGGGATCGTCGCGACGAGTTACTCCACGCGGCTCCAGGCCAACTACACGCTGTTCGACGGATGGGGGCGTTTCACGAACCTGAAGAGCGCCCGGCTCGGCGTGGTCGAGCAGAACGCCCGCTATCGCGAGGCCGAGTTCCAGGTCATTCAGCAGGTGAAACAGGCCTACGCGGCGGCCGTGGCCACACGCGATCTCGTGGCCGTGGAAGAACGGCGCGTCCAGCGGCAGGCGGACCAGCTCGAGTTCGTCAGGCAGCAACTGGAGCTGGGGCGGGCTACGCGCTCGGACTCCCTCCGCTCGCAGGTCGACCTCAACAACGCGCAACTCGCGCTTCTGACCGAACAGAACAACGCGCGCACGCGGACCTTCGAACTCACCGAGGTCATCGGCTCCGAGACCCTCGTGGGGCCGACCGCGGAGGCGGAACTCGCGATGGCCGCGATGCCCTACACGCGCGACGAACTGTTCGCGATGGCCGATGTGACGGCTCCCGCTCTGGAGGCGGCCTCCCTGGCCGTCGAAGCCGCCGAGGCAGCCGTGTCGGGTGCGCGCTCCAGCTACCTGCCCACGATCTCGCTCGGCGCCGGCTACGGGTGGGCAAACCAGGAGTTCCCACCCTCCAACCGCTCGTGGTCGATCGGGCTCTCGGGCAGCTACCCTCTCTTCAACGGCTTCCAGCGCGAGACGCAGCTGTTCCGCGCGCGGGCCTCGGCGGACCAGGCCCGGCAGGAAGAGCGGGCGGTGCGGCTGAACATCAGCTCGCTGCTCGACGCCCGCTACGCGACGGCGCAGTCCGCGCTCGCCGGTGTGGACCTCGCCGAGCGGAACGTCGAACTCAGCGAGGAGAGCCTCCGGGTCGTCCAGGAGCGCTACCAACTCGGCCTCGCCACGATTCTCGAACTCCAGGACGCGCAGATCACGCTCACGCAGGCGGAGGTCGATCTCGTCAGGGGTCGGTTCGACTACGAGGTGGCGGTGGCGGGGATCGAGGCCCTCCTCGGCCGGAGGCTCGACCAGCAACCCTGACGGCTAGCAGCCCGTGGCAAAACCCCGCGTGAGCGCCGAGAGCGGTGAAGCGCTCGCCTGACAAGGAGCGACGAGGGAGAATAGCAGCGCTATTCTGCGGATATTTCGTAAGTTGCATATATTGCAATGGTTTACGCCAATCGTTCTATCTCTCATCCCCTTTTTACATCCCCATTCCTAAACGGGACTCCATTCGACTTTGGTGGACATCGGCGGACCTCGCGGATTGCTCTACCCTTGCGGTTCCAAGGCAACCAGCCTGATCACGCGGACGGTCTGCACCCCCAACTCGTCGCTCTCGATGTAGGCCATCAACCCGCCGGGGCCGAAGGCGTCCGGTATCCGCAGACCCTCCGGCGGCAGGGTGCCGATGTAGTCCCCCTCGGGTGTCACGATGTCGGTCGGACCGTCGTCGTCGCCTGTCGGACCCCAGCGTTCCAGCCAGATTCGGTCCGCCCAGTCCACCTCCAAGTCATACAACACCGGCAACTCGTCGGCGAATGTGCGGCCCTCCACACCCTCCCGCTGAAGCTGGACGCCGGCAGCGGCTGCGCTCTCAAGCGCCGACTCCTCGCTTTCACGGTAGCGCTCGCGCTCCGCCTCCATGATGGCATCGTGGACCGGCAGCGGGGCGATCGGCCGCTCGATGGTTCCGGTGACGCTTCCGTCGAGCCCGATGAGTTTGACGCGGTAGCCGATCGAGTCGATCAGCGCGAGGCGGCCGTCGGTCAGTAGGTCGTATCGAAGGCCGGGCTCGAAGGCGCGGCCCGCTGGCATGCTTATGCGCCTTCCCGTCGACCCCGACCCGCTGATCTCGATTTCGTCTTCGTCCTCTTCGGGCAGTTCCCAAGCGGTGTAGAGGAGTTGTGGCTCGTTGCCGTCGAGTGGGAAGAGGTGGATGGGACGGCCACCTTCCTCGTAATGATCTTCACCGAAGCGCATAATCTGGCTGGCGATCAGGCGACCGTCGGGAAGCGCCTCGCTAGCCATGACGATGCCAGTCGTCATCGGGTCCTGGGTTATGCGTCGTACGTATTCGCCGCTTGGTTCGAGAAGGTCGATGTGCGAGAATCCCATCACCGTGTAGGAGCCGTCGCGCCCGACGATCACCCCGGTGACGTTACCGAACTCGCCGGGTCCCTCGCCCCGTCCGCCGACCGTACGGACCAGCGACCCGTCCGGCCCGACCACGAGGATGTGATCGAGTTGGCTATCGAAGACGTGAAGGTTGGCCTGCGCGTCGAAGTGCACCGAGCGCACGCTGCCGAAGGTGTCCCAAGTGTCGCCTATGACGGAGCCTACGGTGAAGACCTCCTCGGTCACGGCGTTCACGATCACGTCCGGTCCGTCCAGGGTTCCGGCTGCACCGGTGGCCGATCCGTCCCCGACATCGCCGCAGGCCACCAAAAGGGCGAGAGGGAGGAGCGCCGCGAGGTATCGCGGTCGTGGTGTCGTCGTCAGCTTCGGCATTTCGGTCCGTCCTTCACGCCAAGAGATGGAAGGAGTCACGCACGAGCTCGATAGAGGCTCATGGAAGCGACCGAACACATCACAGCGAGCGCTCGGCACCTTCGGATTCGTCCCATTCAATGTAGGCAAGAAGCCTGCCGGGGACGACATTGCAGCGCCGTTCGCGTGGCGAGCACGCGTCGGCAATGCGATCTTGGATGCGGCGGGCGGCGCGAGGTGGCCCGCTTGTTGCGCTGATGGCGAGATGGAGTTGAACGATGTACGACCGAACGCGAGCGATACTGATGATACTGATCGCCGGGGCGTGGTTGGCCTTGGCCGGTTGCGGGGACTCAGAAGATCGGAGTGACTGGACCACGCTACGAGTCACGCTGCCTTCCGGCACGGTCCACGTCACGAACATCCCGGCGGCGAACGCATCTCCCACTTGGACGCTTGTCGAGGAACTCCGCGTCGGCACGCTCGAAGGCACCGGACCGGACGCGTTCGCCTATCTGAAGGGCCTCTTGGCGCTGGACGGCGGGGGATTCGCCGTCTTGGATTCCCAAGTGCAGGAACTGCGCGTCTTCGGCCCCGATGGCGCTCACATCGCGACCCATGGCGGCAAGGGAGAGGGACCCGGCGAGTTCGCGGACGCGAACGGTCTCATGCTTGGCCCCAGCGGACGCATCTGGGTCCCGGACGGGCGCAACGGGCGCATGTCGGTTTTCGATCCCGATGAAGGCTTCATCGAGTCCTTTCCGTTTGACGACGGCAACTACGGCTGGGTGTGGAATGGCGCGATGGTGGACGGGAGCCGCATCCACCGGCCCTGGTGGGACGGGACCCGGAGACTGATTCGCGTCTACGATCTGACGATGACGCTGGTGGACTCGATTCCGTTGCCCAGCGATGAACCGGAGGACGAAGAGTACGATCCGGAGCGTCAGCCGGGCACGTTCTACCAAGCGCTGGACCGCGGATACATGCTGTACGGGATCCCGTTCTTCGCTTCCGAGGCCGCGCACCTTGATTCGCGAGGCACGGTGTGGTCCACGCGGGACGGCGATCCCGAATACCGGCTGTCGCGGTGGGAACCGGGCGGGGACACGACTCTCGTGGTCGAGACCCGCCGACCCTCCGTCCCCGTGCCGGGGGTCGAACGCGATTCTGTGATCGCCGCGATGCGGCAAATGCTCGAGGACAGGGGAGTGACCAGCCAATGGGACTGGTCCCGGATTCCCAACGTCAAGCCCGCCGTCGAGGCGATCTTCCAGTCGGCGGAGGGCAACCTGTGGGTACGTACGCCGTCAGCGGACGGGGGAATCCTGTTCGATGTCTACTCGGGGGACGGCAGCCATCTTGGAACGGCGAGCTTGGGAGCGGGCCTCAGTCTTTGGGATCAGGTCGCCCCGGCTGTGCGGGGCGACTCGGCATGGCTGATCGTGACGGACGAGTTCAACGTAAACTATGTCGTCCGTGCCCGGCTCGCTCCAGAGAGCACGTCGATTAACTGACCGCGAAACCGCTGTCGTCCGCTGCGTCCGAACCGCCCGAATCGAGTTCAAAGCGAGCGCCAAGATTCGGAACCCGGGTCGGTTTGGCGAGCAGCTGGCTCAGGACCGCTACTGATCCTGAGCCAGCCGACTCCACGTTGAACGTGGCGGACTGGCGAGGGGGACGCTGCGCCCCCCTCAAACCCCCGGCAATTCCCGCGCCGCTCCGGAACCGTTGGTGCGGATTCGGGCGGATCTATCGCCCGGCGGGCTGCCGTTCGAGCCGCCACACGTCAACATGGTCCAAGTCC
>JAPPBA010000021.1 GCA_026705295.1 Candidatus Palauibacter australiensis | reverse complement strand
TCGCGAGATGCAGGATGGCGGACCGGCGGCGCGCGCGGGGCTCCTCGCCGGCGACCGGCTCGCGGCGATGGACGGCGTGGAACTCACCCTCGCCAACCTGCCCGACAGGCTCGCCTCCATCCGACCGAGCGTTCCCGTTCGGCTGGAAGTGACTCGAGGCGGGGAGCGCCACATCTTCGAAATCATGCCCGACGTCCGGCCGCCGGACGCGGACGCCGTTCCGATGGTGGGCCGCCGGACGGTGGTGGCGACCGCCGGTACTCCGCAGCGGAACACGTTCGTCCTCTGGCTGACGGATCCGACCGGGGGCGACGGCCCCGGCTTCGCTCTCACCGTCCGCGATACGGAGGACATCGGCGTCGCGGTGGAGCCCTCCGCCGTGCGGGTCGTCGACGGTCGGCTCAGCGTACTTCCGGTGCGCGACCGCCCGGCGTCGGAGTTGCCGGCCGTCCGCCGGGAAGTGCTGAGCGATCTGCGGCGGGAGTCCGAATCGGCGTACCGCAACTTCACGGTCGCGCTCGAGCGCGTCGGGGCGGTACGGGCCCGCCTCTCGACGGCGGAGTTCCGGCGCCGCGCGATTCGTATCGCCCAGTTGGCATTGGCGGAGACGGAACTCGCCGTCCGCTTCCACCGCACGTTCGCCGGGGCCGAGTTCGAGCCCGTGCGCGACTTTTCCGACCGGCCCGGCCTCGACGGTCTCCTCGTGCTCCGGGTCGCCGGGGGGACGGTCACCGACCGGCTCGGGCTCGGGCCGGGAGATCTCCTCGTGAGAGCGGGCGACCGTCCGATACGCGACCTGGAAGATCTGGTCGCGGCGCTCGAATCGGAACGGGAACGAGGTCTGGGCGTGGTGTGGGTGCGGGGAGGTGAAGAGATGAGCGGAGTCTGGCCCCGGCGCTGAGGCCGACTCGCGGGTTTTCGCGGCGCCACATTAGATTCTCACATGGCTCGAAACCGTCCGGGACAGCGGAGCCGCATCGAGGGTAGAGGACGAGTACGCGTCCGAGTGGATACGTATGCCGTCATCGCGGCCTTCCTCCTCGGGATCGGACCGGGCGCCGCCCTTCAGCCCTGTCCCAAGCATCAGGCGGCGCACGGCGACGAGCCGGAGACCCGGGCCGCCACACTCCACGGGACGCACGCGGAGGCCGGCCACGGGCACCACCATGGGGACCGCCACGCGGAGTCCGCTCACGCCGAAGGCTCGGGCGCCGCGCCGGCGCATCCACATTCCGACGGACCCTGCGACTGCCTCGGCATCTGCCTCACCTGCACCGGTCCGGCACACATGGCGGCCGCCGTTGGGGCCACCCAGCCAACGTCGGAAAGCCGATCGCCGCACGGAGAGCGACCCGACACCAGGCCGGCTCCCGACCCGACCGCGTACCTCAGACCGTTCGCTCAACCACCCCCCGCCTGACTCCTCAGCAATAGCAGCTACAAATCGTGCGGGGTGCGAACCGCGTCGGCCGCGTCGGCCGCTGCGCGCGCTCGTGCCCGTTGCCGAATCGATCCCGGCGCCCTTCGCCCGCGTGCATCGATCGGCCGCGCAATCCCTTATCGAACGAGGAGTCGAACCTTGAAGAAAAGCACGATGCTCGGCGCATTCGCGCTGCTCGTCCTTGCCGCACCCGTCGCCGCGCAGTGGAACGCCTCGCGCGCGGACAGCCACGCCCCGGTCGGAGTCATGGGCGACCACCGCCACGAGGCGAGCGAGGTGATGCTCTCGTACCGCTACATGGCGATGACCATGGAGGGGAGCCGCATCGGCACGGATCCCATCGCCGATGCGGATATCGTTTCCCCGGGCGGGGGGTTCATGATCACCCCTACCCGCATGCCCATGACGATGCACATGTTCGGGGCCATGTTCGCGCCGTCCGATCGCATCACCTTCATGGCGATGCTCCCCTTTGTGTCCAGTTCGATGGACCACATCACGCGCCACGGCGGGTCGTTCACGACCGAATCGAGCGGGATGGGCGATATCAGGGTGGGCGCCATGGTCGGCTTGGCCGACTGGGCGAACCAGTCGCTGCACCTGAACGCGATGGTCGGCCTGCCGACCGGATCGATCGAGGAGAAGGGTGTCCTCCCCATCAGTCAGGGGATGGAAGTTCAGCTCCCCTACCCCATGCAGATCGGGTCCGGCACGCTCGACTTGCGCCCCGGCCTTACGTGGCTGGGCCAGGCCGGCGACTGGTCCTGGGGAGCCCAGGGGAACGCCGTGATGCGCACGGGCAGGAACGACCGTGACTGGGCGCTCGGCAACAAGGTGCAGGGAACGGCCTGGTGGGCTCGGGTGCTGGGGCGCAACGTCTCGGCGGGCGTGCGGCTGGTCGCCACCCGGATCGGGAACATCGACGGGAGGGACGCCGCGCCCAGCGTGAACCCGCAGATGGTACCCACGGCCCGCACCGATCTCCGCGCTGGGACGGTGGTCGAGGGGGGGGTGAGCTTCAACCTCTACATCCCCCGGGCCAGGGCGTTTCGGATCGCCGGCGAGGTGCTCCTACCCCTCGTTCGCGACCTCGAGGGCCCACAACTCGAAACCGATCTGACCTTCGTGCTGGGTCTGCAGATCGTGCCCATAAGCCACTGATCGGTAGATTGTTACCGTACGGGAGCCGCCTCGGTCGGCTCCCGTACGGCGTTGCCATGAGATTCCACATGAGGTCCTGCTTGCACACGGCGTATACGTACGACGTGCATGTATACAGTCTGAGCGGTTTGTCATCGGTGAAGGGCGGGCGTACTCTCTCCTCCCACCACCGCCGGCCCCGGGTCGGCGAAGATCCCCGAAACCTTTCGAGAAACCCCCATGTCCGACGCGTCTCCTGCATATGACACGCTGCGCACGCCCTCCGGCGGGGAAACCATCCGCATGGCCGGCGACCGCCTCGACGTGCCCGACCGTCCGATCATTCCCTTCATCGAAGGAGATGGGATCGGCCCCGACATCTGGCGCGCCGCGAGCGCGGTGTTCGAAGCGGCCGTCGAAAAGGCCTACGGCGACGAGCGGCGGATCGCGTGGTTCGAGGTGCTCGCGGGCCAGAAGGCGTTCGATCGCACCGGGGACTGGCTCCCCGCTGACACGCTCCGAGCCATCCGGCACCACCGCGTCGCGATCAAGGGGCCCCTCACGACGCCCGTGGGCGGAGGGATCCGCTCGCTCAACGTGGCGCTGCGCCAGCAACTCGACCTGTTCGCGTGCGTGCGGCCCGTACGCTGGTTCAAGGGCGTCCCGTCGCCGGTCCGCCAGCCGGACCTCGTCGACATGACGATCTTCCGCGAGAACACCGAGGACATCTACGCCGGCATCGAGTGGGAGGCCGGGAGCGAGGAGGCCCGCCGCCTGCGCGCCTTCCTGCACGACGAGATGGGCGTATCGACGATCCGTTTCCCGGAGACGAGTTCCTTCGGGGTGAAGCCGATCTCGCGGGAAGGGACGCAGCGACTCGTCCGCGCCGCGATCCGATACGCCGGCGACCGGGGATACGGGAGCGTCACGCTCGTCCACAAGGGGAACATCATGAAGTTCACCGAGGGCGGCTTCCGCGACTGGGGCTACGAACTCGCGAAGGACGAGTTCGGCGCGCGGGAGTTCGGCGGCGGCCCCTGGTGCGAGACCTCGGACGGCATCGTCGTCAAGGATGTGATCGCCGACGCGTTTCTACAGCAGATCCTCACGCGGCCCGCGGAGTACGACGTGATCGCCACGATGAACCTGAACGGGGACTACATCTCGGACGCGCTCGCCGCGCAGGTGGGCGGGATCGGCATCGCCCCCGGCGCGAACATCAACTACGAGACGGGCCACGCGATCTTCGAGGCGACGCACGGCACCGCGCCGAAGTACGCGGGGCAGGACAAGGTGAACCCGGGATCCGTCATCCTGTCGGGGGAGATGATGCTGCGGCACCTGGGGTGGAACGAAGCCGCCGACCTTATCGTATCCTCCCTGAGCGCCACCATAAGCGAGAAGCGGGTGACGTACGACTTCGAGCGCCTGATGGAAGGCGCAACGCTCCTCAGGTGCAGCGAGTTCGGCCAGGCCATGATCGACAACATGTGACGGGTCCGGCACAATCCGATGGAGATGGAGAAAGAGATGAGTAAGACAGGCAGGTTCGCGGCGGCGGTGGCGGGGTTCGTGTCCGCGCTGGCGGTACCAGGTACGGTCGAGGCCCAGCTTCCGGCCGGCGTCACCGAGGTCGCCAGCGTCGAGGGGATTACGGAATACCAGCTTGAGAACGGGTTGCGCTTCCTCCTCTTCCCCGACCAGAGCAACCAGCGCATCACGGTGAACATCACCTATCTCGTCGGCTCGAGACATGAAGGGTACGGCGAGACAGGCATGGCCCACCTCCTTGAGCACCTGGTGTTCAAGGGGACCCCGAACCACCCGGACATCCCGAAGGAACTGGACGAACACGGCGCCTTCCCGAACGGTACGACGTGGTTCGACCGCACGAACTACTTCGAGACGTTCCCGGCCACCGACGAGAACCTCGAGTGGGCGCTCGACCTCGAGGCCGACCGCATGGTTAACTCGTTCATCGCCCAGGAGGATCTCGATTCCGAGATGACGGTCGTCCGGAACGAGTGGGAGGCGGGAGAGAACAGCCCGCGAGGCGTCCTCCAGAAGCGCGTGATGTCGGCGGCATACGACTGGCACAACTACGGCAACTCCACGATCGGCGCGCGCGCGGACATCGAGAACGTGCCCATCGACCGGCTGCAGGCCTTCTACCGGAAGTACTACCAGCCAGACAACGCGATCCTCGTCGTCGCCGGACGCTTCGATCCGGATCGCGCGCTCGAACTCGTGGCCGAGAAGTTCGGTCCCCTCCCGCGACCGGATCGCACGGGGGCGAACCAACTGTTCGAGACGTACACCGCCGAGCCCGCCCAGGACGGCGAGCGTACGGTCACCCTGCGCCGCGTCGGCGACGTGCAGTTCGCGATGGCGGCCTATCACATGCCGCCCGGTTCTCACGAGCACTTCGCCGCGGTCGACGTGATGACGCACATCCTTACCGCGCGCCCCGCCGGTCGCCTCTACCAGGCGCTCGTCGAGCCGGGCCTGGCCGCCAACGCGTTCGCCGGAAACTTCCAATTGCGCGAGCCGGGCATGCTGTTCGCCGGCACGGAGGTGCGCGCGGGTGACTCGCTCGACGAAGCCGCCGACGTCATGCTGGCCACGATTCAAGCGCTCGTCGATGAACCTCCCGCCGAGGAGGAGGTCGACCGGGCGAAGACGGACTTTCTCTCGGGCATCGAACTCTCGTTCAACAACCCCCAGGGGATCGCCCTGCAGCTCAGTGAGTGGGCATCGATGGGCGACTGGCGCCTCTTCTTCCTGCACCGGGATCGCCTCGAACGGGTGACGCCCGAAGCGGTTCATCAGGTCGCACAGGCCTACCTCAAGCCGTCCAACAGAACCATCGGGTACTTCTACCCGGCGGATGAGACGCCGGCTCGGGCCGAGATCCCCCCACCCCCCGACGTCGGTACGCTGGTGGCCTCGTACACAGGGCGCGAGGCGGTGGCCGAGGGAGAGGCGTTTGATCCCACGATCGAGAACATCGAGACCCGGACGGAGCGGTTCGAACTGCCCAACGGCCTCAAGGTCGCCTTTCTTCCGAAGGAGAACCGCGGCGACGCGGTCAGCGTGCGCTTCACGCTGCGGTACGGCACGGAGAGCGCCCTCATGGGGAAGGCGACCGCCGGCTCCCTCGCGGGTTCGATGTTGATGCGCGGGACGGCGAACCGCTCTCGCCAGGAGATCTCCGACGAACTGGACCGGCTCAAGGCCCAGGGCGGCGTCAGCGGGAGCGCCCTCTCGGGCGGAGGGTCGTTCACGACGGTCAGGGAGAACCTGCCGGCCGTGCTGCGCCTGGGTGCGGAGATCCTCCAGGAGCCCGCCTTCGATGCGGCGGAGTTCGAGTTGCTCCGCGAAGAGCGGCTCGCCGGCATCGAGTCGCAGATGTCGGAACCGCAGGCCTTGGTCGTGCAGGCCTTCCAACGTCACTTCGGCGACTATACGGTGGATCATCCCCGCTATTCGCCGACGTTCGAGGAGCAGATCGAGCGCCTTGAGGCCGCGACGGTCGACGAGGCGCGCACCTTCTGGGAGGGCTTCTACGGGGCGCAGGGCGGCACCATGTCCGTGGTCGGCGACTTCGATCCGGCGGAAATCCGCCCGCTGATCGAGGAGCTGTTCGGAGCCTGGACGGCGCGCGAGCCCTACGTGCGTGTGTCGGCGCAATACCTCGAGGTACCCGCGGTCGCCCTCGACATCGAGACGCCGGACAAGGCGAACGCCATGATGTTCGCCGGACTCGCGATTCAGATGCGCGACGATCACCCCGACTACCCGGCGCTGCTCCTCGGCAACCACATCCTGGGCGGCGGCATGAACTCGCGTCTGTTCAGCAGGATTCGGGGGGAGGAAGGCCTGTCATACGGCGTGGGTTCCAACTACGGTGCGCCGCCGATCGACGACAACGCGCAGTTCGCGGCCTTCGCCATCTTCGCCCCCGAGAACGCGGACAAGGTGGTCGCCTCGTTCGAGGATGTTCTGGAGACCACCCTCGCGGACGGTTTCTCGGAGGAGGAGTTCGAGGCGGCCAAGCGGGGCTACCTGGACCAGCAGCAGAACGGCCGCGCGAACGACGCCGTCATCGCGATCATGCTGGCGAACTCCATGTTCGTCGGCCGCCCGCTCTCCTTCCACGCGGAGCAGGAGGCCGTGATCGAGACGCTGACGGCGGGCGATGTCGTGGCCGCGATGCGGCGCCACATCGACCCCACGAAGCTGACGATCATCCGGGGCGGCGACTTCGCCAACAAGCTCGTTCCCTAGCAGTCACGGACTGCTGGACCCGCCGACGGGAGCGGCGGGCGGCCCGGTCAGCGGCCGCCCGTCTGCTCCCGTTCGACGTTCAGCTGCGTGATGTCCACGCTCCAGCGCGTGTCGCCCAGCAGGTGCTTCACGAAATACTCCGCGCGCAGCCAGAACCAGTAGTCGCTCATGTCCCCGTAGCCGTGCCGCTGGCCGGGGAAGACGAAGTAGTCGAAGCGCTTGTTAGCCCGGATCAGCGCTTCCGCCATGCGGTGCGTGCCGGCGTGGTGGACGTTGTTGTCGATGTCCCCCGTCGTGAGCAGCAGGTGCCCCTTCAGGTTCGAGGCCAGGTCCGAGTTGCGCTCGATCTCGTACTCGAACGTCACGTTCCCGCTGTCGTCCACCACCTCGCTCACCCCGTGGTGTTTCTCCGACCAGTTCTGGTTGTAGACGTCGTTGTTGTGGTTCCCCGAGGATGAGACCGCGACCTTGAAGAAATCCGGGTAGACGAGCATCGCCGCCGTCGACATGAACCCGCCGCCGGAGTGCCCGTAGATGCCCACCCGGTCGATGTCGATGAAATCGTGCCGGTCGGCGAGTTGCTCGATCGCGGTCTTCTTGTCCGCCAGTCCGTAGTCGCGGAGGTTCCCGTACCCGTAGTTGTGGTACCACTTCGAGCGGGCCGGGTGGCCGCCGCGGTTCCCCACCGTGATCACGATCATCCCGAACTGGGCCAGCGCCGTCTCGTAGCGCGCCGTTGAGAACGCCTTCGCCACGGCCTCCGTCTGCGGCCCGGGGTACACGTAGGCGACGATCGGATAGGTCTTCTCCGGATCGAAGTCGAACGGCTTGTAGATCACGCCGTACAGGTCCGTGACCCCGTCGTCCGCTTTCGCCGTGTAGGGTTCGGGGAATCCGTACCCGGCCTCCTCCAGCTTCGAGAAGTCGGCGGTCTCAAGGTCCATGATCCGGCGGCCGTTCGCGGCATGGAGGGCGGCAACCGGCGTGGTGTTGACGCGCGAGTAGTTGCTCACGAAGAAACGGTTGGACTCGCCCATCTCGACGCGGTGGTCGAAGTCGCCCGGGTTCAGAATCGTGAGCCCCGAGCCGTCCAGATTCACGCGGTACAGGTGCTGGTAGTAGGGATCCTCGCCCGCCTCGCGCGCGTTGGCCTGGAAGTAGACCACGCCGGCCGCCTCGTCGATCCCGACCACTTGGCGCACCGACCACGGGCCCTCGGTGAGGCGGTTGCGCAGCGTCCCGTCCGGCGCGAACCGGTACAGGTGCGCCCAGCCGTCCCGCTCCGACCACCACAGCATGTCGCCCGACGCGAGGAGTTCGAGCCGCTGGAACTCCACGTAGGTGTTGAGCCGCTCCTCGAACAGCACGCGCGCCGCGCCCGTCGCCGCGTCCGCCACCATCACGTCGACGCGGTGCTGGTCCCGGCTCTGCCTCACGAAGTGGAGTTCGTCCGAGCCGGGAGAGAGCCACAGCGACCGGAACGGCTCCTCGCTGTCCGGATAGCGGAACTGGCGCGCGGACGTCGTGAAGAGGCGGTGGTCCTTCCACTCCTCCGGCATCGCGACCTGGACCATGCTGCGGTCCTGGAGGTCGTAGATGAGAAGCTCGGGCTGGCTCACGGTCTCCTCGCCCGGCATGTCGTACTTGTAGGACTCGAGTTCGGGCCGCTTGTTGCCGACCATGTGGATGACCCAGAGGTTCCCCACCTCGCGCCGGTCACGGCGGACAAGCGAGAAGCGGCGCGAATCACGGGACCACGAGACCGACACCCGCTTCCGCTCGTCCGCGTTCTCCTCCCGCTCGATGTCGGTGTCGCCGCGCTCGAACACCGCGTAGCTGTAGTGCTCCTCCCCGTCCGTCGTGAGCTGCGTCTCCTCGACCTCGATCCCTTCCTCCGCCTCATCCGCCTCGTCGCCGCTCTTGCCGCGCCGCGCCTCGAGGAACTGCTGGTAGTCGTCCCCGCTCATCATGTGGAGGTTGTGGTGACGGGCGAAGATCACGGTCTGTCCGTCCGGCGACACGCTGGCCCAGGACGGGTGGTTGTCGGGCGCCTCCCAGTCCTCGAGTTCGCGCAGCACCCGCGTGTTCACATCGTACTCGAAGTGGAACACCTTCTTCCTGGAGCGCTGGCGCTGCCGTTCTCCCTCCTCCTCTTCCTCGTCCAGTTCCTCCATCTCCGACTCGGTGTCGTCTTCCTCCTCGTCCTGCGAGGACTCGACCTCGAATTGGAGCGTGTTCGCGTCGATGAACTTGATCGCGCGAATCGGGAGGTGCTGGCCATCCCACGGGTCGCGCGTGATGCGGGTCAGCTCGGCCGCGATCCGGTCGTTGTCGAAGATCTGCCGCTTCGTCCCGGCCACCGGATCCACGATGGTGTAGAAGGAGCCGTCCGACGTCTCCCATTCGTACCAGAACGACTCGGAGCCCTCGATCCACTGCGGGTCCACCGAGGTCGAGTAGACGAGATCCTGGATCTTGTAGGGCGCGAAGCGCGCCGCGAGGCGGTAGTTCGCCGGGTCTTCGGCGGCCTCCTGCGCGGCGAGCGGCGCCGCTAGCAGGAGCACCGCGGCGAACGGGACGAAACGGCGGAGACCGATACGGTGTGCGGATTTCATGGCAAAGCTCGTGGTTGTCGTGTAGGGAGCGGGCGACGAGAGAACGTCGGAGAACGTGGAGGAGGTCGGGGCGGCCTGTCCAGATGGCCGCCCCGCGGCGTGCGGAGACGTACCCGACCGGGGGAGCCAGTCCAGACGACGGACCCCCACCGGCAGGGGTCAAACCAGGTCAGCAGCTCGTGGCGCTAGTCGCCGCGTCCGAGCATCATGCCGACCACTGCGCCGGCGGCGCCCCACAATACGGCCGTGACGACGACGTCGACGACGACCGAGGTGAGGGTCGAGGTGTTCATCGCGCCCAGCGCCACGAACCCGAAGGCCGCCGCAATGAGCGCGCCGAGCTTGGCGCCCGCCTGGGCGCCGCCCGCGACATCCGTCGCGCCCTTCCAGCCCAGGGCGGTCGCGAGCACTCCGCCGGCGGCAAGCTGGCCGACGGCGATCCAGAGGAAACTGGGAGACTCCCTGATGACACCGGTGGCTGAGCCCATGTTGGCTTCAAAGAAGCCACCAAGGAGCAGTTCGTAGAGGACGTAGCCGCCCACAAAGAGGACGACGGCGCCGGCGATCGAGGCGATGAGGCACTTCGTGTTCATGGCGTTCCCTCCGCCTGAAGGTGGTGAAGCCCCCCCGCACACGTCCCTTCCTCCCGCGGGCAGACGCGCGCGGCGCGCGCAAAGGGCTCACCGGGCGCGGCCACCCTGCCTTGAAGCATAGGAATCGAAACCCGACCGGCAAGACCGGCCGCCCCGCTCCCCCGGCCGGGGGCCGCTACTCCCGGTCGGAGGGCCCCGCGGGATCGGGAGCCTGATCGGCCTTCGCGGCTTCGAGCTGCTAGAAGCGGTCCAGGCGGGGGTTGACCACGTTGGAGTAGATCGACCCGAACGTGTAGGAGAACCCTACCGACACGCCGTACTCGAAGCCGCTCTGGAGGATGCGCTGACGGAGGAGGACCTCCTCCGTGGTGGCGTCGCCGGATGGCACGTTGAGCTGGTCGCGGATGCGCGAGTAGTTCGCATTGAGCCGGAGCGACAGCCCGCGGAAGATCCGGAAATCGGCCCCGGCGAAGGCGGTGAAGCGGTTCTTTGACGGATCGTGCAGGAACTGGGAGAAGGTGAGGAACCCGTACGACTCGCCCCACGGCTGGCGGACGCTGAGGCGTACGCTGAAACGGTGGTGCGGGAGCGTCTCCTCGTCCTTCAGGAAGACGGTCTGCTCGATGTAGTCGTGGTACCGGAGGCCGATCGTGTAGAGGAAATTGAACTGCCTGCGGGTCGACTCGGAGTAGGGATAGATGTTGTACTCCAGCGCCGGCCCCACCCGAAGCTGCAGGTCTTCGTTGGCGAAGCTGGAGTGCCCCACCTCGTACGCGGCGCCCGCCGACCAGTGATCCGACAGGCTCCACACGCTGAGCCCCTCGGCTTCCCAGCTCTCCCGGACGCTGGTAACGGATGTCGTGTCGGAGGTCTCGAACAGGCGCCGGTTGTAGCTCGCGTCGACGGAGAACTCGAGTTTCAGGGCGTCCGTAACCCGGTCGGCCGAGAAGCCAGTCTCGAATTCGTACTCCTCGGTGCGCTCGTCCACCTCGAGGTCGGCGTTCGCCCGCAGCCGGAAGGTCCAGAAGTTCCACGGATCGTCCTCGGGCCGGGCGGCGATCTCGCCGCCCCCGGCTCCGTCGTAGCGGACATCGATGCTCGAAGCCTGCTCGGTACGTGCGATGTAGCGCAGCAATCCCAGTTCGAGCGTCCGAGCCACGTCCGTCAGCCGCTGCTCCAACGCGAGGTTGGGGCGCGTCACGACTTCGAGCCGGTCCGTGATCTCGGCGAACTCCTCCCGCCCGATGTAGTCGAGCGTGAAGCGCCGACCTCCGCTGCCGGTGTCTTCCGAGGTCATGAGGACGTGGACCTGCGCGTCCTCGCGGTCGCGCGTGTAGTTCACGTACGGGATCTCGCGCCGGTAGAAGTCGAAGTCGCACATCCCGCGGCCGCCGTCGCAGTCGAAGAAGACGCGAAGCGCGCCGTTGCCGTTGGCAATCGGCGTCACCTCCTGCGCCGCCAGGGGGACGAGCACCAGGCTGGCGAATACGAGCCCCGCCGCGAACGCGAGGCCGCCGATGCGAAGAATCCGGAGACGGTTCACGAACGGCGACGTTCCTGCGGGAACGCGCAACTCAGGCTGGATCGGGGTTGAGAGGCCTCTCACTCGAACGTCCGGTGGCTAGAAGAACTGGTCGATGAGGATCGGGTTGCCGTCGGGGTCCTCGAGGACGACGTGTGCGGGCCCGGAATCGCCCGCCTCCTCCGTTCCATGCGTGATCTCCACGCCACGTTCGCGCAGCGTCCGTTCGAGCTCCCGGACGTCCGTCCACGACTCCATCGGCTCGCCCTCGAGCGTGAGCCCCGGATTGAAGGTGAGGATGTTCTTCTCGAACATGCCGTGGAAGAGGCCGATCACCGTCTCGCCGTTCTTCATGATCAGGTAGTTTGCCTCGGCGTCACCGCCCGTCTGTACGAAACCGAGCTTCTCGTAAAACGCCTTCGAGGCGGCGAGGTCCTTTACCGTGAGACTGATCGAGAACAGCCCGAGGTCCAAGAGTTCGCTCCCGGTTTGGAGTGTAACGGCCATGGCCGCCGGGAAACTGATGCCCGGAAGCGGACCGGCCAAACGCGCGCGCCGAGGCCAGCTGGCCCTCCGGTCCCACCCACCCGCGCGATGAGCGCCCTCCGTCTTTCGCTCCGCTCGCCGGAACTGCGGCGCGAAGCCGCGGACGGGATCCTGGACCCGTCTACGGCCGCGGCGGCTAGAGACGTGATCCGAGGCTGGAGTGGGTACGACGCGACGCCGATGGTAACACTGCCGGGGCTCGCCGCGTTGCTGGGGGTGGAGTCGGTCCGGGTCAAGGATGAATCGCCGCGCTTCGGGCTCGGCTCGTTCAAGGCGCTCGGCGGGGCGTTCGCGGTCCTGCGCGCACTGCAGGACGAGATCGAGCGCCGGAGCGGAGCCCGGCCTACGGCGGCGGAGTTGCGGGCCGGGCATCCGCTGGCGGCGGAGATCACGGTCACGACCGCCTCGGCGGGGAACCACGGCCGATCCGTGGCGTGGGGGAGCGCCGAGTTCGGGTGTCGCTGCGTGATCTTCCTTCCGGAAGACGCGATCCCCGCCCGCGCCCGCGCGATCGAGGGACACGGGGCGAGGGTGGTCCGCGTACCCGGCGAGTACGACGGCGTCGTCGGGCACACCGACCGGGAGGCCGCGCGGAACGGCTGGATCGTCGTTTCCGACACGGCGTACGAAGGCTACGAGGAAACGCCCCGCCGCATCATGGCGGGCTACACGCTCCTCGCCGCGGAGATGCTGGACGACCTCGCGGATGTCGGCGCGGCGCCCCTCACGCACCTCTTCGTGCAGGCGGGCGTCGGCGGCCTCGCGACCGGAGTGTGCGGCCATTTCGCGCAGGCGTGCGGCGAGGGACGGCCGCGCTTCATCGCCGTCGAGCCGTGGCGGGCCGACTGCTTCGGCCGGAGCCTGCGGCTCGGCCGGGCGAGCCGCGCGGAACCGCCGTTCCGCACCGCGATGGGTGGTCTCGCCGCCGGCGTCGCGTCGACGATCGCCTGGGACTACCTGGCGCCGCTGCTCGACGCGGCGGTCGCGCTCCCCGAGCCCGTGTGGGCCGCCGGCGCCGAGGCGCTCGAGTCCGGTCGGCTGGGCGCCCGCATCATCGCGGGCCCGTCCGGCGCCGCCGGCGCAGGGGCGCTCCTCGCCCTGGCCCGCCTCCCCGGCCTGCGCCGGCTCCTCGGCCTCGACGCCTCCGCGCGCGTCGGCGCGATCGTCACCGAGCAGCGATTCGACTGACGACCCGGCCGCTTGCCGCCGCCCCCCGCCTCCGTATAGTCGATCACGCTGATCGATCACGCTGATCGAACATGCCGATACCCCGAATCGCGCGCGCGAGCCGCTCCGGCGCTTTGAACTCCCTCAACCCGCCCAGGAGTCACATGTCCGATTTCGCTGCCCATATCGACCGCGAACTCACGCGGTTCCACGATGAACTCAAGACCTTTCTCCGCATCCCCAGCATCAGCACCGATCCGGAGCACGCGGGCGACGTCCGCGCCTGCGCGGGCTGGGTCGCCGAACACCTCATCGCGGCCGGGATGCAGAAGGCCGAGGTCATCGAAACCGGGGGGCATCCCATCGTCGTCGGCGAACGGATCCACGCAGACGACGCCCCGACCGTCCTCGTATACGGACACTACGATGTGCAGCCCTCGGAGCCCGACGAGTTGTGGACGAGCCCGCCGTTCGACCCGGAGGTCCGCGACGGCCGCCTGTACGCCCGCGGATCGATCGACGACAAGGGTCAGGTCCACATGCACATCAAGGCGCTCGAAACGCGCCTCGCGTCCGGGGCGGATGTCCCCGTCAATCTCAAGCTGGTGATCGAGGGGGAGGAGGAGGTGGGAAGCCGCCACCTCGCGGCCTTCCTCCACGAGCACGCCGAGCGGCTCGCCTGCGACGCGATCCTCGTCAGCGACACGGGGATGTTCTCCCCCGAACTGCCGTGCATCACGACCGGACTGCGGGGCATCGTCTACACCGAAATCACCGTCCACGGCCCCCGGTCGGACCTTCACTCCGGCACCTACGGTGGTGCTGTGGTGAACCCCGCCAACGCCCTGGCCGCCATCCTCGCCGGCCTTCGGGACGAGCACGGCCGCGCCACCGTGCCGGGATACTACGATGCGGTCCGACCCATCAGCCCGCGCGAACGCGCCGATCTCGAACGCCTCCCCATGGATGAGGAGACGCTCCGGGCGGGCGTCGGAGCGCCGGCCCTCGGCGGGGAAGCCGGGTTCTCGGCTCTGGAGCGGCTATGGTACCGCCCCACGCTCGACGTGAACGGGCTGCTCAGCGGCTTCACCGGCGAAGGTTCGAAGACCGTCCTCCCCGCCCACGCGATGGCGAAGGTGTCGATGCGGCTGGTGCCGGACCAGGACCCGGCGCAGGTGGTCGAGGCCTTCGAGGCCCGCGTCCGCGAACTCGCGCCGGAGGGCGTGACGGTCGAGATCAAGCGCTCGCACGGCGGCGCCCCGTGGGTGGCCGACACCGAACATGCCGTCTTCGACGCCGCCTCCGCCGCGCTGGAGTCGGGGTTCGGCGCCCCGCCCGCGTACATCCGCGAGGGCGGCTCGATCCCCATCGTGCAGGAATTCGAGGAGACATTCGGCGCACCCGCGCTCCTCATCGGCTTCGCGCTCCCCGGCTGCAACATGCATGCACCGGACGAGTGGATCGATCTCGGCGTCTACCGAAAGGGGATCGCGGCCCTCGCCGACCTCTACGGCCGCCTCGCCGACCCGTTGACCTAACAGCCCGTGACAAGACCCCGCGACCGGCGCTGACGCGGGGTCCTGCTACGGCCTGCCGGCAGGAGTTCAGGCGACGGGTACGACGTCGAGTTCCGTCGTGATCTCGATGCAGCCGGAGAGCGTTCGGTAGACCGGACACTTCGGCGGATGGGCCTCGAACGCACGCTGGATCGCGTCGGCGTGCGCCTCGTCCGCCTGGAGCCGATATCGGGCGCGGATCCTCCGGATCACGAGCACGCCGTCGTCCGTCTCGACCTCGCCCTCCACGTTCGCCACCAACCGTCCTTCATCCGCCTTTACGCCGCGCGCTTCCAGCGCGCCCCCGAAGGTTCCGGCCAGTCAGCCGCCGGTCGCGGCAATGACGTAGTCGAGGGTCGTGGCGACGTCGCGTTGGTCGCGGACCCCGTAGTACTCGGCGATCGCGGAATGGACGCCGAACTCGACCGGCGCGTCCGTGGCCGGGATCTCCGCCGTGCGGTATGGCCCCTTCTGCCGCACGATCTTCACGTGCGAGCGGTAGACAACTTCACTCATCGGCTGGTTCTCTCCATGATGATGTCGAGGAAGTTCATGACGACGCGGTGCGTGAGTCCCCAAATGGCGTCGCCCTCGTACAAGATGGAAGGCCACACGTGTTCGCGGCCACCATCCGGGTAGCGGATCTCGGAGCGCAGAGACGGGTCGCGCAGCGCGCCGAGCGGGGCCCAGACGTGATACTGCACCTCGGCGTTGGTCGAGACGCGGACGTCCTCCCCGTGCCAGGCGACGAAGGGAGAGATGAGGATCGACGGGATCCGGCGCGTCACCGGGTGCAGGTCGTCGAGCCGCCCGAGGAACCCGCCGCGCGGAAGATCGAGCCCCACTTCCTCGCGCAACTCGCGTCGCGCTGTCTCCATGAGATCCGCGTCCGCCGCATCCCGGTGTCCGCCGGGAAGCGCCATGTGGCCGGACCAGGGGTCGCCGGGGACCTCCGCCCGCCGGACGAAGAGCACCTCCAACTCCGGTCCCCGCGGACGAACCACGAGGGTCACAGCCGCGTGACGCTCCGCTGCCCCGGCGTCGACGACGGTGTGGCCCGCCGCCGCTAGCCGACGCGCGACCCGCCCCCGGCTCCAACCTTCGCTCACCGACCCTTCTCCGCTTCGTCGAGGAGCCGCAGGTAGCTCTCCAGCCGCCGGGGCCGGATCTCCCCCTCCTCCACGGCCGCGCGAACCGCGCAATCCGGCTCCACTCGATGTCGGCAGTCCGCGAACCGGCAGCCCTCGCCAGCCGCGGCGATCTCGACGAAGCCCCCCGGAAGTTCCGCCGGATCCAGCCCCCACAGCGCCAGGTACTGCAGGCCGGGCGTGTCCGCGACGTAGCCGCCGTCCGGGTATCGATAGAGCGCCGAAGCCACCGTCGTGTGCCGCCCGCGTCCCCGCCGCTCGCTGATCTCGCCCACGCGCAGGTCGAGTTCCGGGACGAGCGCGTTCAACAGGCTCGACTTCCCCACGCCCGACTGCCCGCTGAGGACCGTGATCCGCCCCGTGAGGCGTCCGGCAAGCGCCGTCAGTCCCGCCCCCGATTCGGCGCTCGTCGGCAGCGTCTCCACGCCGAGCGCCGCGTACTGCCCGAGGCCGTCTCCGGACGTGGGCTCCCCGAGGTCCGTCTTGTTCACGACGAGAAAGGCGTCGATGCCGCTCAGCGCCGAAAGCGCGAGCAGCCGGTCCACCATAAGGAAGTCGGGATCGGGCGCCGTCACCGAAACGACGACGGCGACCTGGTCCACGTTCGCGACGATGACCTGTTCGCGCCGCTTGGAGACGCCGTGCCGGGAGAGCGCCCCGCTTCGCGCGCGGAGCCGAACGATCCGCATCTCGTCACCGACGCGTTCCAGCTCGACGAGATCGCCGACCGAAACGATGCGCGAATCCGTCCGCTTCAGGCGCCCCCGCAGCGACGCCTGGACCACGGTTGTGGAATCGTCTACGTGATAGACCCCACCCGCGATCCGCAGCACGCGGCCGACGGCAGCGAGGGGGCCGCCGGATGTCACGCGGAGCCGGGGTCCTCGTCCATCCCGTCCCCCAGCTCCTCGAGACAGTTCCACGCCAGCAGCGCGCACTTGATGCGGACCGGGAACTTTGAGACCCCCGCCAGCGTGCGCAGATCGCCGAGCTCGTCGTCCGACAGCAGCGCTTCGTCTCCGTGCAGGAGGTGCGTGAACTTCCCGGAGAGTTCCAACGCCTGATCGAGCGACTTCCCCAGCACGCGTCCCGTGAGCATGGACGCGGACGCGAGGCTGATCGAGCACCCGCGGCCCAGGAAGCGCGCCTCCGCGATCCTCCCCTCCTCCACGCGCAACATGAGTTCGATCACGTCGCCGCAAAGCGGGTTGTTCATCGTGATCGCATGCGTGGCTCCGTCGAGCTGCCCCTTGTTCCGGGGTTTCCGGTAGTGGTCGAGGATGACTTCCTGGTACAGCTGGTTGAGCGACGAGGGGATTTCCCGGTCGATGGTCCCCGGCGTGCCAGAACGGGGTTCGATCATCGGCTCAGGCCAGTCCGCCGAAGACTTCGGCTGCCAGGGCGAGGCCGTCGCACAGCGCGTCGATCTCCCCAGGCGAATTGTAGAAGTAGAAGCTCGCCCGGGCCGTAGCGCTGAGCCCGTAGTGGTCCATCAGCGGCTGGTTGCAATGGTGCCCCGCCCGGATCGCGACCCCCCGCTGGTCGAGGATCGTGGAGAGGTCGTGCGGATGTATGTCGCCGTACGTGAAGGAGAAGAGCGCGGTCCGCTCCTCGCGGGGGCCGTACAGCCGAAGCCCTTCGATCTCGTCGAGCCGCTCGAGCGCGGCGCGCTTCAGGGCGTCCTCGTGCGACGCGATCGCCTCCGACCCGAGGTCCGCGAGGAAGCGGGCGGCTTCGCCGAAGCCCACGACGCCCGAGATGTTGGGCGTTCCCGCCTCGAACTTGTGCGGGACCCTCGCCCAGGAAGATCGCTCGAGTCTCACGTCCGAGATCATCTCGCCCCCGCCCTGGTAAGGAGGCATCTCCTCCAGCAGCTCGCGTCTGGCCCACAGCGCCCCGACGCCGGTGGGACCGCACATCTTGTGGCTGCTGAACGCGTAGAAATCGCACCCGGTCTTCGCGACGTCGGTCAGCATGTGGGGCGCGGCCTGCGCCCCGTCGATGAGCGTCAGCGCGCCGGCCGCGTGAGCCCGGTCCACGATCTCCCGGACCGGATTGACGGTCCCCAGGCTGTTGGAGACGTGCGTACAGGCGACCAGCCGGGTCCGCTCCCCGAGGAGCCGGTCGAAGTCGTCCAGATCGAGCGTGCCCGCGGGCGTGACGTCGACGAAGCGGAGACTGCAGCCCGTGCGGCCCGCGAGCAGTTGCCACGGCACGAGATTCGAGTGGTGCTCCATCTTCGTGAGCACGATCTCGTCGCCCGCGCCGATGAACGCGTCCCCCCAGCTCGACGCGACGAGGTTCACCGCCTCCGTCGTGCCGCGCGTGAAGACGATCTCCGCCGGGTCCGTCGTGCCCGCGTGCGCCGCCACCGAACGCCGCGCGCCCTCGTAGGCCTCCGTCGCCTCCGCGCTGAGCTGATGCACGCCGCGGTGCACGTTCGCGTGCTCCCGGCGCAGGTAGCGCTCGACCCGGTTCAGGACGCGGAGCGGCTGCTGCGAGCTTGCCGCGTTGTCCAGGTAGGCCAGGGGGTGGCCGTTGACTTCCCTCGACAGAATGGGGAACTGGGCCCGGACCGCGGCGAGATCCCAGCCGCCATCGTCCGACGCCTCACCCGCATCGCGACCCCCCGAGGCGGAAGGACCCCCGGACGCTGGCACGCTTGTCGCGCGCATCGTATCCGTCATCTCCGCCATCGGCCCCGGATCCCGCTCAGCCGAGGTCGACCTGAATGTCGTCCCCGTCGATTCGCACGTCGAAGCGCCGGACCGGCATGACCGCTGGAAGCGCCCTCGGCGCGCCGGTCGCGAGATCGAAGCGCGCCCCGTGGAGGAGACAGGTGATCTCGCCCGCCTCGACCTCGCCGTCCGAGAGCGGGAACTCCTCGTGGGAGCAGCAGTCCTCGAGCGCGTAGACCTCGCCTCCGCTCCGGATGAGCGCGATCGCAAGGTCCCCGGCCATCACCCCGCACGTCCCGTTCTCCGGTACATCGTCGACCTTGGCCACCGTGACGAATCGGCTCATAGCCCGATCTTCTCCTCGATCGCTTCGCGTACGCGCACCCGCACCCCCTCCATCGGCAGGCGCCCCAGAACCTCGTCGAAGAACCCGAACACGAGCAGACGCTCGGCCTGGCGCCGCGTGAGGCCGCGGCTCATCAGGTAGAAGAGTTGTCCATCCTCCACCTGCCCGATCGTCGCCCCATGCGAGCAGCGCACATCGTCGGCCTCGATCTCGAGGTTTGGAAGCGCGGACGCGTGGGAGCCCTCGCTCAGAAGCAGATTGCGGTTCGTCTGGTAGGCGTCCGTGAGCTGGGCTCCCTTGTCGACCTTGATCAGTCCGCGGAAGACGCTCGAACCCGAATCCGTCAGGGCCCCCTTGAACAGCAGGTCGCTGTGCGCGTGCGGCGCCGCGTGGTGCTGCAGCGTGTGGTGGTCGAAGTGCTGGTCGGAGTCGCCGAACCAGAGCGCGAGCATCTCGCTGTCACTCCCGGGCCCGTCGAGACGGCTCGTGACGTCCGCCCGCGAGAGGTCGCCGCCCAGCGTGACGTTGAAGGTCACGATCCGCGAGTCGCGGCCCGCGGCGACGTGCTGCGTCGAGAACCGTTTCACGCCCCGGCCGAAGCGCTGGAGCGCGACGTACTCGATACCCGCGCCCGCTTCCCCCGTAATCGTCGCCCCGTGCAGCGAGACGGTCTCCGCTTCGAGATCGTCGGAGAGGAACTCGTCGATCACCGACGCCCGCGCGGCCTCCTCACCGTACACGAACGAATGCGCGGAGGAGAGTGTGCCCGCCCGCTCGACGATGTGAAACGCGTGGATCGGCGCCGGCATCTCCACCCCGCGCGGCACATGGAGGAAGTAACCGCCGCCCAGGAGGGCGAGGTGCAGCGCCCAGAGCTTCTCCTCGGCGGGGCCCGGCTGCGCCTCGAACAGCGCGCGCCTCAACACCTCCAGGTGCCGGTCCGCCGCGTCCCGGATCGAGCACAGGACCACGCCGCTCCGCGCCACCTCGGGTTCGAGTTCGAGATGCGCGACGCGCCCTTCCCGCAGCACGACGACGCCCGCCCGTTCTCCGGAGCGCCCGAGCACTTCGCGCACGTCCGCCGACAGCGCTTCCGCCGTCGCGGGCGCCGGGACCACCGGCGTCAGCGCCCCGAAGCCGACCTTCGTGAGGTCCGTGTACCGCCATTCCTCGGACTTCTTCGTCGGCCAGGGAAGGGCGGTGAACCGTTCCCATGCGGCGGCCCGCGCCCCCGCGACCGCTTCCGGTTCCGTCAGCCCACCGGCAAGCGTATCGAAATCCGCCGCGGCCAGCGTCGACTCCGCCGGCCCGGCTGTCATTGTGCTCATCCGACCGACCCTTCCATCTCCAGTTCGATCAGCCGGTTCAGTTCGATCGCGTATTCGAGCGGCAACTCCTTGGCCACCGGCTCGATGAAGCCGCGTACGATCATCGCCATCGCCTCCGCCTCGTCGAGGCCACGGCTCATCAGGTAGAAGAGCTGCTCGTCGCCGACCTTCGAGACCGTGGCCTCGTGCCCGATCGAGGCCGTGTTCTCGTCGATCTCGATGTAGGGGTAGGTGTCTGTCCGCGACTGTTCGTCGAGCAGCAGCGCGTCGCACTCGACGTTGGACTTCGCGCCCTCCGCGCCGTCATACACCTTGCACAGTCCGCGGTACGAGGAGCGCCCGAGCCCCTTCGAGATCGACTTCGAGGTGATCTGGGACGTCGTGTTGGGGGCGGCGTGGATCACCTTGCCGCCGGTGTCCTGGTGCTGGCCGTCCCCCGCGTACGCGATGGAGAGGATCTCGCCGTGCGCCCGCTCTCCGACCAGGAAGCACGACGGGTACTTCATCGTGAGTTTCGAGCCCAGGTTCCCGTCGAGCCACTCCATCTTCGCGTCCTCGTGCACGAGCGCCCGCTGCGTGACGAGGTTGTACATGTTGTTCGACCAGTTCTGGATCGTGGTGTACCGGAAGCGCGCGCCCTTCTTGACCACGATCTCGATGACGCCGGAGTGGAACGAGTCCGTCGAGTAGACCGGCGCCGTGCAGCCCTCGATGTAGTGGGCTTCGGCCCCCTCTTCGCAGATGATGAGGGTGCGCTCGAACTGGCCCATGCGCTCCGCGTTGACCCGGAAGTAGGCCTGGAGCGGGATCTCCACCTTCACCCCCTTCGGGATGTAGACGAACGACCCGCCCGACCATACGGCCGAGTTGAGCGCCGCGAACTTGTTGTCGTGCGTGGGGACGACGGTCGAGAAATACTGCCGGAACAGCTCCGGGTGCTTCGCGAGTCCATCCTCGATCGACTCGAAGATCACGCCCTGCTCCTCCCACTGTTCCTTCAGGGAGTGGTAGACCATCTCGGACTCGTACTGGGCCCCGACCCCGGCGAGCGCCTTACGCTCCGCCTCGGGGATCCCGAGCTTTTCGAACGTGTCCTTGATCTCCTGCGGGACATCGTCCCAGGACCGCTCCATCTGATCCTGCGGCTTGAGGTAGAAGTAGATCTCGTCGAGCGTGTCCTCGAGCCTGGAGAGATCCCCGCCCCACTTCGGCATCGGCTTGGAGTAGTAGACCTCGAGCGCCTTCAGCCGGAAGTCGAGCATCCATTCCGGCTCTTCCTTGTGAAGCGAGATCTGGCGCACGATGTCGCTGGAGAGCCCGGGGACGGCCTTGAAGACGGGCTTGTCCTCCGTGACGAAGCCGTACTTGTACTCGTCGAGCCCTAGCCCGGTGATGGTCTCGTTCTGAGGCATGGTTCTTCCACCTTCCCTTACGGAATCAGACGGCCGCCGCCGCCTGGTGAAGCCAGTCGTATCCCTCGGCTTCCAGCTTGTCGGCGAGCGAGGCGCCGCCGCTCTCCGCGATGCGGCCGGCCATCATCACGTGCACGACATCCGGCTGGATGTAGTTGAGGATCCGCTTGTAGTGCGTGATGAGCAGCACGCCGAGCGCCTCGTCGGCCTCGGACAGGCGGTTCACTCCGCGGGCCACGACCTTGAGCGCGTCGATGTCGAGTCCGCTGTCCGTCTCGTCCAGGACCCCGAGCGCCGGCCGAAGCACGGCC